>PLIG01000040.1 GCA_003139255.1 Acidimicrobiaceae bacterium
AATCGGTAGACCTCCAAGGGATGAGCTGCTGTGACCGCGTTCAGCGTGCACAGCACGTCGGGATCGACGCCGTGCGCGCGAAGCAGGCGCAGTCCCCGCATCACCCGGTCGTGGGTGGGCCGCCCTCGCCGGTCTCTGCGGTAAGCGTCGTGCAGGTGTGCGGGACCGTCGATGCTGATCCCGACGGCGAAGTGGTTCTCGGCCAAGAAGNNGTCCCGTTCGTCTGCAGGTTGTTGACGACACGCCAGCCGTCGGGCAAGTGGCGGCGCTGGAGCTCCAAGGCTCGGCGGTAGAAGCCGACACCGGCCAGGGTGGGCTCCCCGCCGTGCCAGACGAAGTGCACCACAGGCCCGGGGCTCGCAGCGATGAACGAGGCGACATATGCCTCGAGCACGTCCGGACGCATCCGGAAACGCTCGTTCGAAGGAAAGATCTCGGTCTTTCCCAGGTAGTAGCAGTAGCCACAGTCAAGGTTGCAGACCGGCCCCACGGGCTTCGCCATGACGACGAAAGGCTCGGACACGCTCGACACCTGGCTCACCCCGCCGTGCCGGGCGCGCCGGCCTAGGACCGCTCGCGCTGCAGCGCGTCAGCCTCAGGTTGCCCGGGGCTCATCTCGCCTCGGCCTCATTCGCCCAAGCGCCGAAGGCGACCCAGAACGGGTCGAGTCCGGGGTGAACGAGTGGCCTGTCGCCGTCGTCGGCCACGAGCACGCAGCCGTCCTCGGGCGGGCGGACCTCGCCGACGACCGCCGCCTCGATGCCCTGCGCAGCCAGTGCCGCCACGAAGCCGTCAGCGCGCTCAGGGACAACCGTCGCCAGCAGGGTCCCCTCCGAGATCGACGCGTAGGGATCGATCCCGACGTGGTCGCAGACAGCTCGGACCTCGGGCCGGACCGGGATCGCCCGTCGGTCGATCCGTAACCCGACCCCGGCGGCCTCGCCGAGCTCGGCGAGGCCGCCCACGACGCCGCCCTCGGTGGCGTCGTGCATGGCCGTGACCCCGGCCTCTCTTAATCCGAAGGAGGTAGCAAGGCGAGCCTCGGGCACGACGGTCATGGCGTCAAAGAGCGCGTCCGCGGCCGCCACCACCTCCTCCCCCAACCCGGCAACCAGGCGGACGGGGAACGTGGCGGCGAACAGCGCGGTCGCCTCGATCGCCGCCCCCTTGGTGACAACAACCGCCTCGCCCGGCGAAGCCATGGTCGGGGTGACGTACGCGTCCTCTGACCCCAGGGCGATACAGGTGGCACCGCCCACCATCGGCCAGTTGCAGCCGTCGTAGCGGGCGGTGTGGCCGGTGACCACTGCGAGCCCCAGCTCCCCACAGGTGCGGGCGTACGCCTCCCAAAAGCTCGCCAGGCCCTCGTCGTCGAGCTCGGCCGGCAGGTTCAGATCGACCGTCATCCATCGCAGCGGAAGCCCGCTGGTGGCCGCGTCGGAGGCGAGGATGTGCACCGCGAACCATGCAGCTCGCTCCCAGCCGTAGGCAGGGACCACGAACACCGGATCCGTGGTGAGCGCCATCGCCACCCCGGGAGCCGGGCGCACCACCCCCACGTCCACGCCGTGGCGGGGCCCGACGAGCACCTGCGCGTCCGGCGCGCCGAGCGAGGAGAGGACGATCGCCTCGAACCGCTCGGGGGTCAGCTTGCCAAGGCGCTGTTCGCTCATCGCAACACCCTCTTCGGCTTGCTCACTGCTCACCTCGATCCGGACGCTCGCGCGACGCCGCTCGGACGGCAGCGACGAGAACCCGTGTGGCCTCGGTCGGGTCCGGTGCCGCGCCGACAGCTGATATCACGGCCACCGCGGTGGCCCCGGCTTCGACGACCCGCGCGGCATTGTCCGCTTTGATCCCGCCGATGCCGACCACCGACAGCGGTGTCGCTCGGGCGACAGTCCGAAGGCCCGCAAGGCCGACGGGGGTCGCCTCGGGCTTGGTGGGCGATGCCCATACGGTCACCCCGAGGTAATCGGCGCCGAACGCGGCAGCCCACCTGGCCTCGACCTCGGTCTCGACGCTCACGCCGAGCGTCCGGGTGTGTCCGAGCCGACGGCGCGCCTCTTCGGGGTGGTCGTGCCGTCCGAGGTGCACGCCGTCGGCACCGACTTCGAGCGCGACCTCGGTCCGGTCGTTCACCATGAACAGGACGTCGGCCCTCCGGCAGCGCTCGGCCAACGCAGCTGCGAGGGGAAGCAGCTCGTCGTCGGTAAGCTCCGGCGCGCGGAGCTGTAGGGCGTCCGCGCGCCCTTCGACTGCCGCGAGTCCGACGTCGAGGTGCCCACTTCTGCGAGGGTTGCCCTGCGAAGTGACCACGTAGACGCCACGCGGAGTCCTGGGGTACTCCTTGACGGCGCTCCTGTTACCGCTGTTGTCGCGCTGCATCCTGGGCCCGCCTGATCACCGTCGTCCGGCACGAGGAGCAACTATAAAGACTCCCCACGCTACGGTGCGTAGGGTGGAGCAGACGCCTCCGACCCCGCCGGCACCGCCAGGTCCACCCCCGGATCCGGAGGACTGGACCGACGAGCAATGGCTGGAGTGGCTCAAGGCCACCGACGATCTCGGCGAGGAACGAGCGCTCGCACCGACCAGACGGCGTCCGAGGCAGCGCGGAGGTGCCTTGGGCGCAGCGATGCTCGGACTGCGAGACGCGATCTACGGGCGTCTGGACGACGAAGTCGCCGTGGTGGTGGACGCGTCGGGGGGTCCGCCCGACGATGACAAGCCCGAGGTACGTCTCGATCCCGAGCATCCCGAACACTCCGAGGTGGTCGTGCACCCGAGGACCGTCCGCCGACGCCATCAAGACGGATAGACGCTCACTCTGCGCTCAGGAGCAGCGCGGTCGAAGTCCGTTCGGTGACACGCCCGGGTATTGCAGCAACGATGTTCGCAAGCACGAGGGCTCCCACGCAGATGAGGACCACCGACAAGGCCGGGACGCTGGGCGCGGGGACAGCGTGGATCTCCGTGGCGAAGAGGTCCCACAAAATGCGTCCCACGATGATCCCGAGCGGGACGCCGACGACCACGCCGATCCCCACCGCGACGCTCGACTGCCAGGCCACGACCGACGCGAGCTGACGGCCGGTGAAGCCGAGAGTCTTCAACACAGCGAGCTCACGACGACGGCGTCGGACCGAGGCAATCAGCGTCAGCCCCAAGGCGACGACCGCGCCAGCGCCGAGGGCACCTCCGAACACCGTCGGGCAGTGGTCGGAGAGGTAGGCGACGGTCGCCTGTCCGTCGGCGACGCGATAGCCGAAGGTGCGCCCTCCCTTGTGGAGGATCTCGAGGGCGAGGACCGAGAAACCCTCGATCGTGTGCTCACCGGGCTCGAGTGCCAAGAACCTCCACGAGCCACGAAGCTCCGCTGGTGTGATCGGGAAATGAGGAGGCGACATCCACGCCGCCGAGCACAACCTCCGTGTCCCCCTGGGCCGGTGAGTAGAGGTCGACGCGCGACCCGGGGTCGTCACCAGCACCGAAGAACGGAAGCCCCTGTGTGTGGTCCCAGTGCAGGTGGCCCAGCAAGATGGCCCCGTCGAATGCCGTCCCGTCGAAAAGCGCGCTCGCCCGGCGGATGCCGGTGCCGGCGTCCAATAGCAAGCTCGGTCGCTGCCCGTCGTGGGCAAGGGCAAGGCACGAGGTATGTCCCCCGTAGCAGACGAACTCTCCTCCCGGTTCGGGAGTCGAGCCCCGAACCCCGCAGACGTGGATACGCATCGCGGCGATCTGCCCGCTCAGTCGTTCGCACTCACCTCGGCGAGCAGGTCGGCGAACTTCTTCTTCGCGGCCTCACGCCGCGTCGGAACGTGCTCCGAGGGAACGTCGACCGGCGTGTAGCGCTTCAGCACCTGGCGGGCGACGGTCACCTTGTGCACCTCGTCAGGACCATCGTAGATGCGCGCGCCACGTGCCGCGCGGTACATGAGCTCGAGGGGCATGTCGGTCGAGAAGCCGAGACCTCCGTGAACCTGGATGGCGCGGTCGATCACGTTGTAGAGGACGCCGGCCCCGTAGTACTTGATCATGGCGATCTCGGTGCGCGCGGCGGGAGCTCCCTCGCGGTCGATCTTCCACGCCGCCTGAAGCGTCATGAGCCGCGCCGCTGTCATCTCGGCCATCGAGTCGGCCACCCAGCCCTGGACGAACTGCTTCTCGGCCAGGGTGGACTTGTGCAGGTAACGCGACACGGCGCGCTCGCAAAGCATGTCGAAGGCGCGCTGGGACTGCCCCAGCCAGCGCATGCAATGGTGGATGCGGCCAGGCCCGAGGCGCATCTGCGCAAGCCTGAAACCTTCTCCTTCCTTGCCGATGAGGTTGTCCACGGGCACCCGCACGTCGCGGTAGTAGATCTCCGAGTGCCCACCGAAAGCTCCGAAATGCACGTCCGGATGCTCCATGGTGGGGACGTCGCGCGCTATCTCGACGCCCGGGGCGTCCGAAGGCACGAGGATCATCGAGCAACCGGCGTATGGGTGGACGTCAGGGTTGGTTACGCACATGACGATGAGGAAATCGGAGATCGACCCGTTCGTCGAGTACCACTTGTGGCCGTTTATGACCCACTCGCCGCTGTCTCGCACCGCACTGGTGCTGATGAGCGTGGGGTCGGCCCCGGCCCCCGGCTCGGTCATCGAGAAGGCGCTGCGGAGCTTGCCCTCGAGGAGGGGCTCGAGCCACTGCTTTCGCTGGTCCTCACGCCCCGAGGCCTCGATGCCCACGGCCAGCAGCTCCGCGTTGCCCGAGTCGGGAGCGTTGTTGCCGAACACCATCGGAGCGAGGAAGGTGCGGCCCAGTATCTCGGCAAGCAGTCCCAGCCGCACCTGTCCGAAACCCATGCCCCCGAGCTCAGGCGGTAGATGCGCGGCCCACAGGCCCTGGCGCTTCACCTCCTCCTGCAGCGGGCGAAACGCCCGGACCAGGACCTCAGGAGAGAGCTGGAGCGTCTCCAGCGGCACGATCTCGTTGTCAACCAGCTCGCGCGCCCACGCCAGCTTCGCCGCGTACTCGGGCTCGGTCTCGAAGTCCCACGCCATTTTCCCTCCTTTTTATGGCCGGCCCTCGACGGCCGATCTCGTGGCGGGCCCGTACCTACCGCGGTGCGCCGCGACCAGCTCGTGCCGGCGCGCGTGACCTGCCCGTTGCCCACACGCTTAGCACGGTCTGCGCGCGGACGCCTAGCGCGCGGGCCGTTGGGCCGCGCGCTAGGCGTGGGACAATCGTCGACGTGGACCGCATTGGAATCGCCGACACGATGTTTGCTCGCTACGACATGGGAGGAGAAGCGATCGACGAGCTGAGGAAGTGTCCCGGTTATGGCGAGCGCTTCGGGATCGTCCGGCGCACGGTGCCGGGCTTCAAGGATCTCGGTGTCGAGTGCAAAAAGCTGATCGAAGAGGACGGGTGCAGGATCGTCGTGGCGCTAGGCATGCCCGGTAGAGCAGCCATCGACCAGGTCTGCGCCCACGAAGCCTCCCAAGGGATCATGCTGGCCCAGCTCCTCACGAACACCCACGTGCTCGAGGTCTTCGTGCACGAGAACGAGGAGGAGGACCCCGCCCGGCTCGCGACGGTATGCGTCGACAGGGCGCGCAAGCACGCCCGAAATGCCTACTGGATGCTCTACGAGCCCGAACAGCTCACACAGCGGGCTGGGCAAGGCGTGCGCCAGGGGTACGAGGACGCCGGCCCGCTCCCCTCGCCGCCCGATTAGTACCCGAGGTCCATTAGTACCCGAGGTCCAGACCGGCCTCGTGTCCGCGCCCGAGGTTGCGGTCGCCTGACCGTGACATCCCACACGCGGCGAGCAGGCGCTCCATGTGTCGGCGCTCCACGAGCTGTTCGCTCTCGATCGCGCGCTCGAAGACCATGTGCCGGCGCTCACCGACGCCGGGGCCGTCCCTGACACCCGCCCATCCCTCGACCGGCTCGAGCGACGACAGGTACTGCTCCGCGGCGAGCTCCACTTCCTTTACCGGGGCTCCATTATCCAGCACTAAGCACCACGCCCGCACGGCGTCACGCCGCGTGACGCTGCGACCGAGCTCGCCGAGGATGCGCTCAACCGCCTGCTCGAGCCCCTTGGCGCTTGGACCCTCGTCGACACCCCTATGGTCGACGCCCTTCTCCTCGACTCGCCCGACGTTGCGAGGAACCCGGTCAAGCGTTGCTTCTAAGAGGCGCCCCGACAACCCCGCCTCGCTGGCACGCTCTTCCCACCATCCGCGAAGCACCTCCGGTGCGAGGTTCGGGTCGCGCGGAGCGCGAGTCGCGAAGTACGCCACGGCCCTCGCCCGCTAGCTTGGACCTCGTCGCCCAGCGTCGGACCACGAAGGACCGACCGGATCGCCCCGGCGCCCCTGCCTGCCGTCGGCCACACCGTCAAGGTCTGATCTACGCGCGACCCGGGGCTCGTTCACGATCCCACGTTCGGCGAGGTGTGCACGGATGGCGGTGGCGCGCTGGGAGAAGACCTGGCGCACCTCGGGGCCGATGCCTGCGATGTCTGCTCGGCCTTTCGTGGGAGGTTCCCAGGCGACGCCCAGCCGCCGCGTCAGCTCGTGACGGAGCTGCATGTGGTAGAGCGCACCGGCAGCCGCCGCGTGAACGTAGACCCCTCGGCCGTCGATCGCGCTCCAAGTGCCGTCCGGAGTTGCCCGGCGAGAACGTCCAGTTCCAGGTCACCGTCGAGCAGTTGAGACGTCGGAGCGACGAGCGAAACGCGAACTCTTTCGTTCAGGGCTGATGCCACGACCGGGCCGAGCTGGTCGATCTCCAACAAGAACCCGTCGTGACCGGACGCGGACTCGATCACCGTCACCGGCCGATCACCGGGGAGCACCTGAGCCAGCTCGCGTTGCAGAGCGAGCGGGTACAGGCGGTCCGAAGAGATGCCCACCACGGTCACCTCGGCGCTTACCCTGACGAGCGCCCCAGCCACCCCACCGCGTCCGCGGCCGATGTCATGGTGGTTCATCGCCTCGCTGAGGACGACGTAGGAATTCGGGTCGAACCGCCCGGCCAGTTTGTCTCCGTGGTACTCCAGGTAGGACTCGACGGCGAAGCGCCCACCTTTGAGCGGTTCCTCCGGTGCTTGGGCGCGCCGGCCGGACCGGCTCTGAAGCTCATAGCCGGTCCGGTAGCTCACCTGGCCGATCCCGCGGGCAATGGTGAGCCCGTCCAACGGACGGTCTGCTGTGCCGTAGTAGTCACCGCCTGCGAAAGCCGGGTCGGATCGGATGGCGCGGACCTGCAGTGAGCAAAGCGCTATCTGGTCCGCAGTGGCGGCGGCCCCGACTGCGATGACGACGGCCCGGTTGACCCGCTCGGGGTAGCCGACGCACCACTCGAGGACCCGCATTGCGCCCATCGAGCCCCCGACCACGCCCGCCCACCTGTCGATACGGAGATGATCGGCGAGCGCGACCTCCAGCGCGACCTGGTCACGAACGGTCACCTGGGGGAACCGTGAGCCGTATGGCCTGCCGTCGGGTGCGGCTGATGCCGGACCGGTCGTGCCCTGGCACCCGCCGAGCACGTTCGGGCAGACGACGAAGTACCGATCTGTGTCGATCGGCGCACCGGGTCCGATCATCCCGTCCCACCATCCGGCTGTGAGATGCCCCGGGCCGGCCGGGCCCACCGCATGGGAGTCGCCCGTGAGCGCATGGAGGACCAGGACGGCGTTGCTGCGGGCACGATCGAGCTCGCCCCACGTCTCGTAGGCGACCGAGACCTCCGGGAGCGAACCACCGCCTTCCAGCGCGAGCTCGTTGCCGTTCTCACCAAACAGCGCGGCGAACTTCCGCCGTCCTGGATGGTCGCCGGGTTGCCAGACGCCGGGAAGCGGTCGTCTCATGAAACCTTGGCCGTACGCAGGCCGGCTTCGACATCCGCAAGGATGTCCTCGATCGACTCGAGCCCGACGCAGAGCCGCACGAGGTCGGGGGTCACTCCGGCGGTGACCTGCTCCGCCTCGGTCAACTGCGAGTGCGTAGTGGACGCCGGGTGGATCGCGAGACTGCGGACGTCGCCGATGTTGGCGAGGTGGCTGAAGAGCTTGAGCCCTTCGATGAACTTCCGGCCGGCTTCGGCACCGCCCTCGATCCCGAACGCCAAGATGGCGCCGGCGCCGCGGGGCAGGTACCGCTGCTGGCGCTCGTACCACGGGCTCGACGGGAGACCTGGATACGCCACCCACGCCACGTCGTCGCGTGCCTCGAGCCACTTTGCCACCGTGGTGGCGTTCTGCACGTGCCGCTCCATGCGCAAGCTGAGGGTCTCGAGTCCCTGCAGGAACAGGAAGGAATTGACGGGAGAGATCGCCGGTCCGGTGTCGCGCAGGTACTGCAGGCGGGCCTTGAGGACAAATCGCGCCGGGAAGAGGTCCTCTGGAAGCTCGCCGAACACCAGCCCGTGGTAGCTCTGGTCCGGTTCGGTGAACCCGGGGAACCGACCACTTCCCTCGTAGTCGAACACGCCGCCATCCACGATGACGCCACCGATCGACGTGCCGTGGCCTCCGATGAACTTCGTCGCAGAGTGCACGACGATGTCGGCACCCTCGCGCAGGGGCTGTGCCAGGTAGGGCGTCGCCACCGTGTTGTCGACCACGAGCGGGAAGCGGTGCTCGTGAGCGATCTCGGACACGCCCTCGAAGTCGAGAACGTCACCCTTCGGGTTGCCGAGCGTCTCACCATAGAACGCCTTGGTGTTCGGCCGGATGGCGGCGCGCCACGCGTCGAGATCGTCGGGGTCGTCGACGAAGCTCACCTCCACCCCGAGCTTTGGCAGGGTGTAGTGGAACAGGTTGTACGTGCCGCCGTAGAGCGACGCCGAGGACACGACGTGGCCGCCGTTCTCCGCCAGGTTGAGCAGCGTGATCGTCTCGGCCGCCTGGCCGCTCGCCACCGCCAACGCGGCGACCCCGCCTTCCAGCGCGGCGATCCGCTCCTCGAAGACCGCCTGGGTGGGGTTCATGATCCGGGTGTAGATGTTCCCCAGCTCCTGAAGACCGAAGAGCGCTGCGGCATGGGCAGTGTCTCGGAACGTGTAGCTGGTGGTTTGGTAGATTGGCACGGCCCTTGCCCCGGTGGTGGGGTCGGGAACTGCACCGGCATGGATCTGTCGGGTCTCGAAGCCCCAGTCGGGCATTGCCGTCTCCTACTCGAAGCGGTTCCCGGGCCTAGCTCGCCGACACTGGATGTCGCCCTGCGAGCCAAATCATCAGAACTCTGACCAGGTTAGTCAGCTTTATCGGCCGAGGCAAACGAGCAGTTCAGCCAGCGTGTCGGTAACGGGCAAGCAGCCGGCGCGCCGCCTGACGTCCGATGTCGGCAAGCTCCGGTGGTCCGAGCACCTCCGCATGAGGCCCCAGACGAAGCAGGAGCCGTTCGAACCACACGGTGCTCGCCACGCCCAGCGCAACCTCCCTGCGCCCGCGCGTCAACGCTGCGGTGAACAGGACAGGCACGGCCTCTGCGACCCAGGCCCCCGCTTCATCGACTGCAAGATGTGCGACGGTGGCATCAGGACCCGGGACGAACGCCGCACTCGTCGGCCCTCGGTCGTGCGACGAGCGCGACGAGCGGACTGACGGCTCTGCCTTCTTGCCCGTTGGGCGCAGCGTCAAGATGCGGTCGACACGAAACCTGCGAGTTCCCCCGGCGCGGTGGCAATAGCCGTCGAGGTACCACCGGCCGTCCACCGCCACCACGTCAGCAGGATCGACCACCCGCAACGACTCCTCGTCGCTCGACACCGAGTAGTAGCGAAGCTCGAGCTGCTCATGTGCGACGGCGGCCCGCCGTGTTTCGGCGAGATGTGGCGGCTCGTCGAGGTCTACCTGAAGTGACCCGAGATCGCCGAGGGTCGCCTCCAACTTCTCGAGAGCGCGCGCCAAGGCACCCTCGGGGTCGGCTCCGGGCACAGAGAGGATCGCTCGCGCTGAGACAGCCAGAGCAAAGCCCTCGGCGGCAGTGAGGCGACGGGGCCGGGCGAGATCGGGTCCCAAGTCGGCGATGACCTCGTTCTCGTCGACGATGATCTCCATCAACTGGTCCGGCGTGTAAGGAGGCAGCCCGCAGCAGGCCGCGAGCTCGAGGTCTGCGATCAGATCCGCGGGTGAGAACCCGAAGCGCTCCGCCAGCTCGGCGACAGGAGCCCTGCCTTGTCGGGCGAGCCACGTGAGCACCGCGAGCAACCGATGGAGACGCTGGCCGGCGCCGACGCGTCCGCCTGTTGCCCTGGCGCTCGCGCCGTGCCGGTCCTCTGAAGGCTCTTCGACCCTCGGTACCTCGTAGTCCCTCGGTGCCTCGCCTTCCCTGGGTGCCTCCTCGACGACGCCGTCGGTGGCGGACCCTCGAGGAGTGTCACGCCCAGGGCTCCTTGCGCTCGGGCCTCGCCGGCGCGGTCGCTTGACCGGCGGAGCCGAGACGATCGAGTCGAGCCAAGCGGCCATCTCGTCGCGCACCCACCCGGGTGCGAGCACCTCTGCATGGTCGCCGAGCTCGAGGACCCAGCTGCGCAAGGCCGCAGTGTTCGTCACCTCCAGACGCACGAGCACCGAGCCGTCACCCCGGTGCTCTGTCACGGTCGGCTCTCCGAGCTCCGATACGACGAGCGCGGCGAGCGGCGCGTCCACCTGGACCTCGACCGGGACAAGCTCTGACTCCCCCATCTTCCAGGGCTCGTCTCGCAGCGCCTCGGAGACCTCGAAACCGTCGGGCAGGTGTTGGGAGCCCGGAGCACCTACCGACGGCAACCCCTCCATGCGGTCCACCCGGAACGTGCGCGAAGCACCGCGGTCGCGGTCATAGCCGACCAAGTACCACCAGCCGCCGTGGAAGCGCAGCAGCGCGGGATCGACCCGGCGCTCGTCGGAGCGGTAGGAGAAGCTGACACTGGCGCGAGAGCGAAGCGCGCCGTGGAGTCTCGGGAGCGCGGGCAGGGCGGGTAGCTCGGCAAGGGGTTGCGCGCCGCCAGAGGCGGGAAGTCCCAGACGCCACAGCGCGTCGCGGCCACTTGGGTCACCGAGGCGGACGCCGGCCACCGCGAGGTTCAACGCCGCCTGCTCGTCGGCTCCGAGCTCGAGGTCGGGCAGGTAGAAGTCCTCGGTGCGGATCATGTACCCGATCTGGTCCCTGCCCTCGACCGGGACCGTCGTGATCTCGACTCCCCCGTCCCGAAGCGTGCGTTTGTCGCGTTCGAAGGCCTGGCGGCGCGCCTCGCCTTCAGGTGGGTAACCGGGAACCGCGTTTGCGATCTCGCGAAGGGATCTCGGGTACCCCTCGCGCAGGAACAGGACCAGGTCCGTGAGACGCTCGAGGCGGTCCACCACGTATGTCAGCTTGGCATCGAGCGCAGCGCCGTGTGACGGAAACGCACCGGCTGGGTGGCGCTCACCAACGTTGCGAGAAGCTGGTTCGAGGCACGCGACACGACCACGATCGCGTAGCGGCCGACGCCACCAGGGGGCGCAGGCCCGAGCGGTCGCTCCACTTCGTCGAGCTTGTAGATGCCGCGGTACTCGACGACGCACACGTCGTGGAGCTTGCCGCCGGCACGCGCTAAAAGGACATCTAGCAGGTGCGTGCGCTTGGCGAGCTGTTCCGCCGTCTCGAGCCGGACACCACCGAATGATCCTCGGCCATGGACCGCGTCCTCGGCCACCGGCAACGCCAGGTAGCAGGGACTCGAGTTGGTGCCGAGGGCGTTGCGTGCCGAGGTGCAGCTCGCGAGCGCCAGCGAGCCGAAAGACAACAGGACCACCACCGCGGCCGTCGGCAACTTCCTCGCTGTGAAGCGCATCACACCGTCACCTCCGAGACCTGGACGTCGATCCTCGCTTCGACGGTGCCAGCGTTAGACCCACGGTGGCTCCAGATGAGCGCCCCCCACGTCGCCCATCCCACGGGCAGCTCCCCCCAGAAACTGATGATCCTGTAGAGCAGCACGGCCGCAACCGTCTGTGTCTCCGGCCCCCCGAACGCCACCAAGGCGATCGTTAGGCTTCCCTCGACCACCCCGAGCCCTCCGGGTGTGATTGGTAGGTTCGCCGCCAACTGCCCGGCACCGTAGGCGAGGAGCAGTCCCTTCCACGGGATCCCGACGCCGACCGCCGTGAACGAGAGCGCCAGACAACCGCAGTCGAGTAACCAATTCGCCACGCCCCATCCCGTCACCGACAGGACCTTGCCCGCGCTGAGCCGCACCAGCGAAAGACGTCCTACTAGCGCATCGACGCGGGCGGCGGCCTCCTCGCCCGGCCAGTGGAACAGGCGCCGGCTTACTCGTAGCAAGGAGGACACCACCCATGTGACGGCCCCTTGCTGGACGAAGAGAGCGCCGAGCACCAGGGCCCCCGCCAGCACCCCGACCGTCACCCACACCAAGTCGAACCCCGCCCCTTCGGCGCCAGCTATGGCGAGTCCTGCGGCGGCCACGATGGCCAGGCTCACCGCGGCCGCCACGAACACGGCCACCAGGGTCCAGCCTGCGAACGCCTCGTCGGCGCCCTGTCGGCGGTACTGGCGGAAGGCGAACACAGACGACACGAAGGGCCCTGCAGGCATCGAGTTGGCAATGGCGGTCACAGCGACGGTGACCGCCGTCACGCGCCTTAGGCCCATGTGCACCTGGCCCGCCTCCAGCAGGCGTTGCTGGACCAGGCCGAAAGCGACCAGCGACCCCACCTCGAACACGACGGCTAGGACGAGCCAGACCCAGTCGATGTGCGACAGGTACCGCGTCGCGCCGGAAAGCTCGCCTCGGCGCCCCGAGAGCGCCCAGAGGGCTAGGGCAGCAAGCCCCATCCCGAGGAGGTACCGAAGCCATGGCCAGACACGCCGCAACCGCCGACGCGAGACCGATAGCGCGCCCGTACCCGGCGCTCTTGGGGCGACGGTCATCTGCGCCGCAGTGGGTACAACAACGAGTTGGTCATCGCCACCGTGCGTTGGGGCTTAGGAGCCGGCCATGGATGGCGGTCATGCCCGCTGATCGTGGCACATCGACGCTGGGGAGCCTTCGCAACCGGCTCGTAGGATGGCAGCCGGTGCCGTCACCGATCATCAGCGAGCTGACCGTGCGGGCGCACGTTCCCGGCACGTTGCGTTCGGGAGTCGAGCTCCTCGACGGACGCAGGGTGGTGGTCGCCCGATCGGTCTCGCGCCATCATGCCAGAGCGCTCAGAAGAACAGACGGCGCGAAGATCGCCTGGGCGGCTGAAACTGCGCTCGCCCAGGGCCTTCCACTGGTCTTGGTTCTCTCGTCGTCGGGGTCCGAGGTCTCCGAAGGCGTCGACGCGCTGCACGGCTGGGGGGAAGCGGCGGCGGCCGTGTCAGCGTGCTCGGGAGTCGTGCCCGTGCTCGCGGCCGTGACCAGGACAGCGATCTCGGGACCGGCGCTGCTTCTCGGCCTCGCCGACTTGGCGATCATGACGCCTGACGCCTTCTCGTACCTGTCCGGCCCCGACGCCGTGGAGGAGTTCACGGGCATCCGAATCGGACCACGCGAGCTGGGCGGAACGGCGTTGCACGCCACCGCGAGCGGGCTGTGCGCACTCGTGGCGACTGACGAGGCTCAAGCCTCCGATCTCCTCGGCGTCGTGCTCGGCTACCTGCCCGACAACACCGACGAGGAGCCGCCCCGGATCCCGACATCGGACCCGCCCGATCGCCTGGCTCCCGAACTTCGCCGCATCGTGCCCTCGTCGGCTCGCTCCACCTACGACGTGCGCGAGGCGATCCGGCCTGTGGTCGACGACGCAGAGCTGCTCGAGCTGCGCGCTCGATGGGCTCCTCAGATCGTGACGGCTCTTGCCAGCGTCTCAGGCAGGGCCGTGGGAGTGGTGGCGAACCAGCCCCGCTCGCTTGCCGGCACCCTCGACATAGCGGCCTCGCAGAAAGGTGCGCGCTTCGTTCGCTTCTGCGACGCCTTCAACCTGCCCGTGCTCACCTTCGTCGACACCCCGGGGTTCCTCCCGGGAAAAGACCGAGAGTGGCGCGGGATGATCCGCCATGGGGCGGAGCTGGCGTTCGCCTACGCCGAGGCGACCGTGCCGCGTGTGTGTGTCGTGCTACGAAAGGCCTACGGAGGCGCCTACATCGTGATGGACTCGAAGGCGATCGGGAACGACGTCTGCCTGGCATGGCCGTCGGCCGAGATCGCGGTGATGGGCGCGAAGGGGGCCGCACAGGTCCTGCGGCGTGAGGGCACCGAGGAAGAGCGCCGAGAGCTCGAGGAGCGCTACGCAGAGGAGCTGCTCGGTCCCTGGGTCGCCGCTGAGCGCAGGTACGTCGACGATGTGATCGACCCGGCCGACACCCGCGTTGCGGTATGGCGTGCGCTCGAACTGCTCTCCACGCGCCGTGAGCGCCTCCCGAAACGCAAGCACGACACCGGCCCCATGTAGCAGGACGTGAACGCGAGCACCACCACCCGTTCGGCGCTCACATCGACGACCCAGCACCTCCCCAAGGCGACGCGCACAACGATCCTTGCCGGCATCCTTGTCGAGTCACACGTCAGTGAAGGTGCCCACGTCGGTGCCCGGGTACGACAGTGGCCCCCGCCGAAGCGGGGACCACTGTCCGCTTACTCTGTCGAACAGCCGGGCGCCCCTGAGAGGGCAGTCCAGATGATCAGATGCTGGTGGCGGAGCTGTAGCTGGCTCCTGC
>PLIG01000042.1 GCA_003139255.1 Acidimicrobiaceae bacterium
CTGAACTGCTCCAGCATGTGGTGAGCGGGCGAGGCAGGAGACACGGAAGACCCCGAACTCTAGACCTGGCCTTCGACTCCTTCCCGTCCGTACCCTCTCCGGTGGATGGGGTGGATGACCAGGGCCGGGGTCGAGGCGGCACTTCGAGAGCACGATGTGCATGTCACCTTGAGCACTCCACGTCTGCTCTCCATTTCACAGAAGACTCGGGCTCAGATCTGCGCTCGAGTGGTCGAGGCGGCTGGCCTGGTGGAGCCGGGTGGGCACCGAGTACCGCTACCGGAAATCGCCGGCCATGCTGCTCTCACGGTGCCGGGCGGTTTCGGAAATGGACAGGTAACGCTCCAGATTGGGGCGGACCTGACCAGTCACCTCACCGCTGTCGAGCAAGTCGCCCTCACCGCGGTGAGGGAGAAGGTGGACCAAGCGAGGCGAGGAGGCTGGAGTGCCGACACCCTGTTGGTCACCGACCTTTCCCGGCTGGGTCCGAGCTGGCTTCGTCCAGATGGTGTGTGGGCTGGACGGCTCGCGGTCATGCCCATCCCGTGGGCGATCACTCCCTTCCTCGGAGTGGTGATCGTGTTCAGCACGCTTGATTGGGCGGGGTTCGACGGGGCGTCGATCGGGCGACCGGGACTTTCCTCAGGGGAAATGGGGAAGTTGACGCGACTCGTGACCTCACTGGGGCTGGTCCGACACTCCTGACCAGGGAGTTCACCCCACTTCAGAGTTGATGTGACATCGCCGATGTAACAAAGAGGGCGGAGGCGTGCAAGGTGACTCTAAGCAGCAACCGAGATCAGTTTCGGCGAACAACTTCATTGACGTGGCTACGCCAGGGATTGATCCTGCACGGCGATCGTCAGGGAGATGGTGGTCCGACTACGGCCACACCATGAACGGAGCGCCCATGAGTCGCATGCGGGTCAGACTCCCCGTCACACCCCTTTTGTACGCTTCTGTCCTGTGGAGGCGGGTTCACCGAGTGACGNNGGCGCTGTGAGGATCCCTGCTTTTAGGGACCATTCCCGGCACGGTAGTGAAGCATGACGATCCAGCCCGAGGTCGCCGGCTCGGTGGAGTCTCCTGCCTCGGTAGTTGACGTCCTTCTGCCCAACTGCGAGGACCGCGCACTCGAAGAGCTGTCCGGTGCAACCTTCATCGACGCTGGCATACCGGTGCTGGTGTCACCTGTTGACCAGCTGCTGATGGCACTGGCCCGGCGGTTGCTGGTGGACCCCACGTTGGGGCGGACTGCGGTCGTCCAGCTCCCTCGCGCAAAGACGCGGAGTGCGCTGTTCCTGGCCATCACGAGCCACCTTCTGTGCCGGCAGGCGCCGACACGCTTTCGCGGACCGGTGGTGCTCGTGGGCCTTGACGTTGATCTGGTGACGCAGCTCCGCACACTTGGCGTGCAGAACCACCGCAGGATGGGCCTCGGGAGCGGCAACCCTCTCTCCGCCCACCGGTTGACCCGCGTCGGAGAGCTGCAGCCGCTGATCGGCTCAGACGTGCGGCCGGCCGACCAGTCCCTCATCTATCTCAACACGCGGGTCGGCAGACCTGACCTGCGGTGCAGCCCGCCACTGGTGATCATCGATGCCACGTCGGTCAGCCATCCCGCGGCCCGAACCCGAGCACTTGAGTGGGCCCTCGATCACAACGCCGCAGGAATCGTGGTGGTGGGCGACATCGGAGACGACGGACTGATCGACACCGCAACTGTCACGGGAGTAGTGCCGACGGTCCTGGCGATCGATGAGAGTGTCGATGACGAGCTCATCGCGACGTTCGGGTGCGGTGACCCGGTGGACAGCACGCTCTCCACGATGAACGTGCTGTGCCAGCACAGCACCGAGATTCTCCTGCACTCGATCCCAAGCGATGAGGCCAACGAATCGGTCACGTCGGCCTTCGGCACTATCGCACGAAAGCCAGAAGGGCCGATGCCGTTCGAGCTCGACCTACCGCTGAACCTGCTGAGGAACGGCACGCGCCTTGCCGCGCGGGTGACGGACTACCGGCGGGCATGCACCAACAACCCGCGGCCGGGCGAGTTCCCCGCCCTGAGGCTCTTGGACAACGACACGCACCTGCCCTCCAACTGGCGGCATTGGCAGTCCGCGAGCCTGGGATCACTCAAGGTGAGCGTACGATCGCTGTGGCGCACTATCGGTGAGGAGAATCCGAAGTTGGTGGAGCTGTGGCGTGTGCTCCACATGTTGGATCGCGACGAGGCCGGCGAAGTGCTGATCCGCTGCCACTCCCGGGCGGCAGCCGAGGCAACCGTTGCTTCTCTCTCCGCCGGGGAGCGCACGGAGGCCCAGGTTGAGCTCTGGAACCGGCTCGCTGATCGAGTGATCGTGGCCACCCAGAAGGAGCGGTTCACGTCCGGGCGCTTCTCAGCCCAGATCCTGACCGGAGCTCCTCCCCCCTGGATGTTCTCCTTGCTGAAGGGGATCGAGGCCGAGAAGACCATCGTGCTCGTGTACGACGCCGAGGAGGCCATGCTGCGTCGGCAAGCACGCCGCTGGGCCGATGGGGCCACCGGATGGAAGCGCGCTGCCTACCGAACGCTCGGGGTCACGGCACCCCCGCCGGTGCTGTCCCCGCTACCCGAGCTAATAGAAGGCGCAGCTCCCCGATCGGCGGCCCATCTCGCTGTGCCAGGTCTGTCGTTGAACGAAGTGTTCGACCTTGCGGCAGGGGTCATGGACCCGCCGGAGGCCGACCCGACCCCGACGGATTCCGGCGTCGCCGGCGGAGTAGCCAAGTCCTGCGTGCCGGTCCTCCTCAGCGATGATCGAACCTGGTGGTGCGTGGACGAGGACAACGGCAAGACCCCAGTCCTGATGGTGACCGCGGCTGGACACGAGAACCGAACGGTGAGCGAACTCCGCCCCGGGGACCGGATCGTCGTGCCGGCCGGAGAAGGTACCGAGTCGATCCATGCACGACTGGTGGCTGCGAGTCGTAGCAACGATGACGTTCGATCGCTGGACCTCATCCTCAGCCAGTTCCGCTCCGCTGCGCGCGCCGTCCTCGCGCGGTCCCACACCCAGCGGGAGGCATTCGAACTGGTTCGCCGGGAAGGGGCAGAGGCTCCGACTCAGCTCACGGCTTGGGCCAATGGAACCACCATCGCCCCCCACGAGTCCGGGGACGTGGCCGCTGTGTTCGCAGCTGCCCAACGACCCTGCCCCGATCTCAACGTCATCTATGCCGTGGCCCGGACGCTGCGGCAGCTGAATGTGCGCCTCGGTCGGTTCATCAAGGCGATTGGCTCGGGCCGTGGCGACGCCGATGTCGACCGCCTCCGNNCGTCGGAGACTTGGCTGACGAGCTGCTCGACGAGTTCGTCGTAGTGATCGTCGCCGAGGTAGGCGACGCCCGGCTTGTCTCGAGCAGCATCGCGGGAAGGATCCGATGAGCGAACTCAGCCCCGAGGGGCGGCCCAGCTCCCGGCCAGCTCCCCCCTGCTGCGCACGGTTACGTCGTCCGGCTACCGTGCGGACGGTGGTGAGGCAATGCTCGATGGGCGGCAGGACGCCGAGGGCGTGCCAACTTTCGGAGGAGACATGAGCGTCACAGCTGCTGGGGAACCGACAGAGACGCCGCTCCGAGGGGCGGGCCCTGATCAGACGGCGGATAACCGCATGGAACAGGTGCTGGTGCACCATCTCCTGGACGGCGCGATCGACTCCCTGACCGACCGACAGGGTGGTACCCATCCCTTCCCATGGACCCCGGACCAGCAGGTCCGCATCGGGGTGCTCGGCGCCACCTACGTACCCGTCCAAGCGGCTACTGGCGCCGCACCAGGTCCAGTGCCCTCGGCCCAGGCGGCGGGGAGCGCACCGGGGCCTGCAGTGGCCCCTCCGGTGGACAACCGCGGAGTCATCGGGCTCGACTTCGTCGTCGACGGCGGGATCCTGGGCGTACCACTGACGGTCGACGTCGAGTTCGTCGTCTACCACCCGCTGATCCCAGACTTCGCGTCGATCACGGCGGAGGCCCAGTCCCGCCCTGCAGCGACCGGACGCCGGCGGCCCACAGTGCCCGTCACTCCAGCGTGGGTGAGGGACAACCGGCATGTGACGTTCACGATGGCGGCGCATGTGTCAAGCGACGAGCGTGAAACGACGAGTGCGAGCCTGCTGGGAGGGGACCCGCTCGAGGCCGATGCCCAGGCCGCTGTGTCTGCCCATTACGCCGGGCCCGATGCCCTACGGAAGCTGACCAACAATCAGACGCTGCCGGTCGCCGATGCGCTCGGTACTGAAGCTGCGTTCCGGCAAGCGCTCGATGGCCGGCGTGATCCCGCGTGGACGCCCGCCTGGCCACAGCCACATCTCACTGTAACGACGATGCCCACCGTCGACGGGAAGATCGGTGTTTCAGTCTCGATCACCAATGCGCGAACCTTCAGCGACCGGTCAGTCCAAGACCTGAGTACCTACGACACTCGTCTGGCGGTCACCGTGGAGGAGCCTGCACATCTGGAGCCCCAGCGACTTGGATTCGCGGACGACGACCTCCGGTACGCGGAGCTTGCCACCGTGGTCGGGCGCGGCCGAGGGTGCGTGGCCCATCCCGGTCTTGGTCCGCAGTCGATCTCCGCCGAGACGCTCCCGATCTACGTGCAGAGGTACGTGAAGACCTCCACCCACGGGCTGGACATCAGCTTCGAGAACCTCGCGGCCGGTCATGCGGCAACCTTGGACGGGATCGCGGCGGCCATGAGGTCGTTCCTCAGGGGTTGGGTTCTCGATCCCGCGGCGGGGGCGGAGGAGCACCGTCAGCAGACTGACCTTCGGTCTGCATTCGAAGGGGAGATCCAGCGATTTGAGCTGGGGTGCGACCTGCTCCGCCGAGACCCTGACCTCGATCGCGCGTTCACGCTGGCGAATCGGACGTTTCAGGCGGCCAAGGACCCAGGTGCGGGGTGGCGCCTCTTCCAGCTCGTGTTCATCGTCACCGAGCTGGGGGCCCTCGCTGGCCGTGAGAACCCGTCGGACCCACATCTGCGCGAGGAACTCGACAGCGTGGATGTGCTGTGGTTCCCAACGGGCGGTGGGAAGACGGAGGCATACCTGGGCCTCATCGCGGTGGCGCTCTTCTACGACCGCTTCCGGGGGAAGGAGCGTGGAACCACAGCGTGGCTGCTCTTCCCCCTTCGCATGCTGTCGGTCCAGCAGCTCGCGCGGATCGCCGAGATCACCCACCATGCCGAGTCGGTGCGCGGTGCCAATGGCATTGGAGGCGACCCCTTTGCGCTCGGCTACCTAGTGGGGGCCAAGAACACTCCCAACAGTCTGGAGTACAACTCGTCGAGCAGCTGGTGGCCGGGGATTGCCACTTTCGCCCAATGGTCCCAAGCCGAACGCGACTTGCGGCGACTCATCGGGTCGTGCCCCCAGTGCGGGAAGCACAACACCGTGGGATTGGATGCCGACCTGCCGTCGCAGAGGCTGATCCATGTGTGCAGGGAGTGCCACTACACCCTGCCCATCTACTGCAGCGACGAGGAGGTGACGCGGTACCAGCCCGCAGTCGTGGTCTCGACCATCGACAAGATCGCTGCGTTCTCCTGGAGCGGACAGTTGACGTCCTTCAACCGCGGACCGCGTAAGCAGTGCCCGGAGCACGGGTGGTACACGCTCGGGGGATGCGTCGTGAACAGCTGCACGACGGACGTGACCAGCCATGCGAACCCTGTGGGCTTCTACGATCCCACCCCCGCCCTGTGGATCCAAGATGAGCTTCACCTGGTGCGTGAGGATCTCGGTGTCTTCGCCGGGCACTACCACACCCTCGTCGCGGAACTGGCGGTCGGGGCCGGGCACGAGCCGTCGAAGGTCATCGCCGCAACCGCCACCATCGAGCAGTACCAGGACCAGTTATCGCAGGTCTACGGGCGGAGACCACGCCGGTTCCCCGCGGGTGGACCGACCCTCGCGCGGTCGTTCTACACCGAGGAGACCGACGACGTCCGCCGGCTGTACCTGGGCGTGCTCCCTGCGGGCGGCGGGACGGCGAAGGTTGATCTTGCAGCGACCATCACCACAGAGCTGATCGAGAGTATCCATGACCTGACTGATGATCCAGCGCCACTCCTGGCAACGCTGGCGTCGGCCGGTATCACGGTGTCCACAGATCAGGTTCGATCGCTCCTGTTCAAGTACGAGCTGGTGCTGGCGTACGTGAACTCCAAGTCCGACGGAGTGAACGTCCAGAACGACATCAACCGCCTTTCGGAACGGTTGCTCGACGCAAACTCCGACCGTGTCACCTGTGAGTACCTCATGGGCGAGACGTCTCTGGGGGAGTTGGCAGCGGCAGTCGCTGCGATCCAGGACAACACGATGTCGACGCCGCGTGCGGAGAGGATCCGGGCCCTTGTGGGGACGTCGGTCATCTCGCACGGCGTCGATCTCGACCGGCTCAACTTCGAGGTGGTGGCCGGGATGCCGTCGTCGTACGCGCAATACATCCAGGCAACGGCTCGGGCTGGTCGGCGGCACGTCGGACTGGTGGTCTCCGTCTTCGACCGATCGAACCGCAGGGAGACCTCGATGTTCCAGAGCTTCGCCACAACCCACGGGGCCCTCGAGCGCATGGTGGAGCCCGTACCCGTGAACCGGTTCGCCTCGCGGGCGGTGGAGCGAACCCTCCCGGGCATCGTGTGCGCCTTGCTGTGGGACGAGACTCGCGACCCCAGATGGGCAACCACAGATCCCATCTTCAGGACCCGGAACTTCCGGCCGTGGTGGAACGCCAATGCGGCATCCCTCATCCCTGAGCTCGAAGAACGCATCGCCAGGGCGTACTCCTGCCCAGTTCCCGATCCGGCTCGGGCGGCTGACGAGCAGAAGCTGGTCGCTGACGCGCTGGACCGATGGGAGCGGATCGAGCGACCCCGCNNCCTCCGCGACGTTGACGTGCAGGTCGAGCTCACTGGCGGGAACTACGCGGAGCAGATCATCAGTCGGCTACAGGCATGACGGGGCGCCCACGATGAAACGATCCACGGCCCAAGTCCTCCTCCGCTACCTCCCCGGTGCGGTCTTCCAGCACGAGGACGGCTACTTCGTCGAGGCCCACCACATCCGGGGCCATCGAGCGACCGACCTGAACCTTCAAGTTCTCCTTGAGGAACTCGCGGATGACCTCAGCCAGTGGCGACCCGACCAGGTGGGCATCCCAGACCCGAGTTCGAACGCGGAGGAGTTCGTGGTCATCCAACCCGAGGAGGTAAGCTGGGACGTCTTCCCGCTCACGTTCGAGTGCGTTGACCAGGAGTGCAAGCGGGTGGTCCGCTGGTTCAACCCCCAATCGCTCGTCGCCCAAACCAACGCCACTGGCACACTCCGGTGCCCGAGGTGCCAGTCGAAGGTCCGGCAGCTTCGGTACGTGACCGTGCACTACTGCGGAGCGATGGAACCCCTGAGAACCCCTCGCTGCACCAACTGTCAGAGCTTCGACAACATGTACCTGGATGACCTGGGGTCGTTCGGGTCGTCGTCCTGGCGATGCCGGCCCTGTGGCACCGCAGTGGGTGTGCGCTTCACCCCGTGCAGCTGCGGTGAGTACGGCCGCCCGGGGAACCCCCCCTTCCAACAGGGCTACGCTACGAGGGACCAGCACCTTTGGTACCCGCAATCGCTGACGCTGATCAACATCTCCGGGCAGACCTACGACAACCTCCAGAAGCACCCACAACGCGGAGTGGCGGCACTTGCGTCGTGGCTTGGTGACGAGCAGCGCGTATCTGCTTCGCTCAGCGAGCTGGAACGTCCTGACGGCGGAGCCCGGATGAGTGCCGAAGCATGGGCGGAGCAGGAGGCCAAGCTACGTGAGGTCGGAATCGACGAGGTGATCATCTATGACATGCGCACGCGCCAAGGCCCCGCCGTATCCGGCGTATCGGCAGTGATGGCCGAGGTGACGCCCGAGGTCCTCGACGCTGCAGGGCGGCGGACCATGGTCGAGCGCGCCGGGCTGTTCGACACCAGCATCATCACCGATCGCAAGAGCGTCACGGAGCTCCACGCTGCGGCCTCCGGCGCGGCGCTCACGGCAGCCACGTTTGCTCTCGACACCATGCGCGCGCTCGGGATCGAAGACGTCTCCGTGACGCAGCGATTCCCGATTGTCATCGCCAGCTATGGGTTCAGCCGGCGCCAGCGGGAGCCGGGGAGTTCGCACCTCCGCACCTACGCCCGGCAGGGGTACTACGACGGCAAGACCCCGATCTTCGCGGTACCGGCGGGGACGGAAGCTCTCCTCGTGACTCTTGACGCGAGAGCCGTGCTCGGCTTCCTGTCTCACGAGGGTGACTACCTCGAATCGGTGCCTGGGGATCTGCGCGCTGCCAAGCTCGCCCTTGCCGAACTCCTGGCACAAGACCCCACGTACGGCAGTGACGGGGCGGCCGGCAAGGCACGTCGCCTCGTCCACTCGGCATCACACGCGCTACTGCGCGCTCTCGACGACGGTCAGAGCGGATTCGGGGAGTCCAGCCTTGCCGAGTGGATCGTCCCTGATGCGCTGACCTCGGCGATCTACGTCGCCTCCTACAACGACTTCACCCTGGGGGCATTCGACACCGTCCTTCGCCGCCGGCTGGCGCCGTGGCTCCTCCAGGCCGCCGAGAACATGACCCACTGCGACAACGACCCGATGTGCTCCCAGACCTCGTCCCAGCGACCTCATGCCGCGTGTGACCGTTGCCTGCACTTGTCTTATGGATGCCGTACGTGGAACGCCGACCTCGACCGACGACTCCTCCGCCGCTTCTGGATGTGGACGCAGCAGCACGTAGACACTCCGTGAACGGACTCGTGGCACTTGTGCCGCTCGCTGAGTTGTTGGCCGAGATCACCGGTAGCCGTAGCGGGGCTTCGGCTGCCGCGCTGAGCATCCTGCGTAACGGTGACGTGCTCTCCGGCCATGATGACCTTCACATGGCAGTACGACACCAGCTTGTTACCACCGGAGTCACCACCGACTCCGGGGTGGTTAACCCCGGTCGTGCAGCGGAGCTGGTGGCGGTGTGCGAGGTCCTGGGCGCAAGCTCGCTGCCAACGGCTACCCCGGCACCTGAACCTCGCCTGGTCCTGTCCGCGCCACCGGGGACCGCCCCTATTCTCGATCGGGAGCGGCTCGACGGTCTGATCCTCGACGTCATCCGTCGGGCCTCGACCAGCCTCACGATCGGCGGGGCCTTCTGGAATGAAGCGGGCTTCGCCCTACTCGACGAGGTGCTTCTACCGGCCGTGACTGCTCGCAACATCGCCACCACGGTTTACGTGAACACACCTGGAGCTGGCTACCTGTCCGAGCTCGAGGGCCGCTTGGAGGCGCTGAGCGCAGCGGGCCCCGTGACGATCCGGTGGTTCGTTGGACCCAGGCCGACGATGCTCCACGCCAAGTTCGTCATCCGGGACCGCTGCCACGGCTACCTCGGCTCTGCCAACCTCACGTCCTGGGGACTTCAGTCCCACGTGGAGGCCGGCGTCGAGCTCACGGCAGGCCAGAGCGAGCGCTTCGTCCAGTTCCTCGAGCAACTCGATACCGCCGGGCTCTTCGGTGCACGCCCCCGCCCGGGCGCGTAGCCTCCGCACTCGACCAGGTCCGGGCGGCAATACTGTGACTGGAAGGGAACGCGAGAGCGAGTTGGGTGTGCGGGTGAAGGGACTGCGTCCGTTTCCCCAGCAGCCACAGTGGAGACTATGACCGACTCGAGGACGACGGTGACCAGCAGCATCCTGCGCCACCTCGATGTCGAGGGACTGCGAGCGCCTACCCAGTTGGAGAGCCGGTCGCGCCAGCGCCACCTCCCTCCGATCAGTGTCTACCGTTGGTGGGCCCGACGGACCGAGACCGTCAGCGGGGCGTTGATCGACGCGGTAGGCAGGGACTTGCCCGGGCGGCTCCTGGTCGCCGATCCCTTCGCCGGTGGTGGCGTCATCGCTCTGGCCGCCCTCTTGCGGGGACATCAGGTCTACGCCCAGGATGTCAACCCATGGGCGGCACGGAGCCTGGTAACCATGCTGGCCCTCCCGCACCATGCCGAGATCGCCGCGGCCGGTGAGCGGCTGCACCGTGCGGTGGCGAGCACCTTGGATCGGGCCTATTCCACAGAGCTCGCCGATGGCACTTCGGCCCAGATCGCACATACACTCCGCGTAGCCACCGGACCGTGTCCGAGATGCATGGAGACGCTGCGGCTCTTCCCGACGGCGACGGTATCTCTACGGGCCCGCGTCGATGCTGGCGGGGATGAGGGGTACGTAGCGTGTCGAGCCGGGCATCTGCACCTGGCGACCACCGCCAAGCGAACAAGCTGTCAGACGTGCGCCCGCTACGTGGATCCCCGGGCGCAGTACACGTCAGGGCGGATGGCACGCTGCCTCTCGTGCCGGTGGACGGGGAAGAGCGCTGAAGTGGCCGGTCCGAATGGCTTCACGTGGGAGCCGGTCCTTGTTGAGCGTGTTAACAGTGACCGCCGTGAGATCGGGGAGCCCACCGCCGCAGAACTCGAACGGGCCAGTGACCGCTCCTGGCGCCCGACGCTGGAGCTGCCCGCCATCGAGGCCGGTGTGGAGACCTCAGCGCTGGTGCGGCACGGCATGCGCGCCTGGCATGACCTCTACCCCGCTCGGCAGAGGGTGGTGCTAGAGGAGCTACTGGCGCACTGCCTTGAGGCGGCCGAGGGAAACGAAGGAGTAGCCGGGGCTCTGAAAGCGGCAGTCATTGGTGCCACGGAGATGGCCGGACACGCATCCCGGTGGGATGCCCGGTACCTCAAGGCGTATGAGGTTGTGGCCAACCACCGGTTCAGCTTCACCACCCTGGCAGTGGAGCCCAATGTCTGGGGTGCCGGTGAGGTGGGCCGCGGGACCGTCGAGCGCCGGCTCGAACACCTGGAGAAGGCGTCGCTGTGGCTTGAGGAACGAGTCGGTGTCCGGCTCGTGGTCGACGGTCCCCGGTCGGCCCTGGATCGCCGCACCCCCGTCCGATCAGACGTCGACGCCAGGGTGGTTGCGGGGGGTAGCCAACGACTGGTTCTCCCCTCGGGCACCCTCGATGCAATCATCACTGACCCGCCGTACCACGACGACGTCCAGTACGGGGAGCTCTCGGACGTCTTCCGCGCATGGGCGGGAGTGACAACTGGGCGACTGGCCGAGGACGCCATCGTCGGCGCTGGTGATGGACGTTCGGCCACAGCCAACTACGAGAGCATGCTGACGGCCATCTTCGTGGAGGCGCGTCGGTCACTTCGGTCCGATGGGCACCTGGTGCTTAGCTACGCGAACCGCTCACCCGCTGCATGGGTGGCGCTCCTTGGTGCGCTCCAAGCCGCCGGCTTCCGTGCTGTGGGCTACAGCGTGGTCCACAGTGAGAACGAAATCGACCACGCTAAGGCTGGAAAGCGTGCCTGTTCGCTCGACGTCCTGGTCGACATGGTCCCCGACTCGGTGGGCCAGGTGCGGCGGTTCCGACCTGGTGGTGAGCCCTCGGGGGACGAGGAAGCCTTCCCCCGAGTGGCGGGGAGCTACACGCTGAAGGTTGGGTCTCTCTCTGGTTCATGGCGGGAGCAGCTCACGGCGGATCTGCGAGGGTGCCCATTCTTGTCGCTCTCTGGCTCAGCCTGACCTGGCTGGCGAGGGTAGCTTTGGTGCATGCCGGACGACGAGGCACAGGTCGACGGGGACGCCCGGGCGGCTAACCGGGCCATCGACGAGCGCATCCGACGGCGGGCGGCGGTCACCAGGATGGCACCTACGGAGGGTTCCTACGTGGTGCTGGACGGTGATGGCCACGTGGCCTGGAGCAACGGCCCGGACTGATGCCCTGCCTCGCCAACCAGCTTCTTCTGCCCGGTGCTCCGGCGGCGCTCACCGCCTCGCTCGCGAAGTACTCGACGAACTACGAACAGGTCTTTGACGAGGTCCACCAGCGCCTCCAGTCCAACGGGCACGCGACGATGCTCGACCTCGCGGGACTGATCGGCTGGAAGCACGTGCAGAACGCCCCGTGGATGCACGAGCTCTACGTCCTGCCTTCCGGTACCGTGCAAGCGACCACCGCGACGGCGTTTGCCCCGGAGCTCGCCGATGCGCAACGCGTTGCTGCACTCGGGGGCCTGCCCGGCTACCGGAGCGGAGGTGCCTTCACCTCGGTGCTGCTGACGGCATGGGACCCGTCCACCTTCGGTGTCTTCGACACGTTGGCCAACGGAGTGCGCTCGCACGTGGTCGATGCGGGATGCGGATGCAACTGGGACGACCTGCCCACCTACTTCGAGCACCTGCGCCGACTGGCCCTCGAGCTGTCTGGGGCCACGGGGACGCCCTGGACGCCTCGACAGGAAGACATGACGATGTTCATCCTCGGTGGCGGGAAGTAGGAGTTCGAGAGGGAGTCCGCGAGCCCAGGGAAACCTCAGAATCCCGATCGGGTCGTCCGACGCGATGAACCCCCGCCGAAGCTTCGCCCGACGAGGCCGGATGTAGATAAGTTACCGCTACACCGTTATTGGTAACTTATCGAGGAGGAGCCAGTGGAACCGGCTGGGTCGGACGGCTCTTCGTCTCGCGGGAACTCCTTGGCCTCGCCGGCCCCAACCCATTGCGGTAGGACTGTCGGGCTGCCCGCACAGGATCCGGCGCGGCCGACGTTCCCGACGTGCTGGACCCTGCCATCGCTGCCTGGTCGGCCGACCGCATCTCCCGGGGCCCGGCCCTGTCTCTCTGTGGGCGCTCAGCGCACCGGGGCGATCTGGCGGTAGCGGCCCGCGGCGACCTGTTGCAATACAGGGGATGTCCCGGTACAGTACAGGGCATGACCAGTACTTCGACTCGCAACCCAGCTGACGCACGTCAGTCGTGGATCGCTGATCCCATCGTGGCACGGGCCGGCGGTCTGTGCCTTCGCTGGCGTGCCCGTGCCCTGCGTGGCGACCGGACGATCGCTGAGGCGGCCCGCATGGTGGACCTCAACCGGGACGAGCTGTCGCGCATCGAGAAGGGCGAGACCATCCAGATCCGGTTCGAGACTTTGGCCAAGCTCCTGGTCGGCTACAACTGCGAGCTCAGCGACCTGGTTGAGGTGGTGTCGGACGTTGAGGAGGCAGGGCCCGGTGCTCGTCCTCTCTATGCGGGGGTGCTGGATGCTTTGGAGGCAGGCGTGATCGAACGCCGCACTGCTGGCCGTCGTGCCGTGCGGCGCTCGCCGGAGGTCGACATCCTCGTCGAGAACGATGAGGCCAGGTTTGCTCCGTCACCCGTCGTGCGCTCCGCCCGGCACCGAGCCCCGGTGGGCACGGCCAACCGACCGCGGTAGTGGCTGGCCTGCCGGCTGAGCGGTTCTACAGCACCGACGACGGTCCTCCGGCCCAGGGCGACATCCTCCTGGGCGCGGTCGCTCGGATCGTCGACATCGACGACTGGGTTCCGCCACGCTGGCAGGTGCTGGACGAGTTCCACGCAGACCTGGCGCCCGCCAACGAGACGTTCCCTGCGCTGCGTGTGGCGGGAGGCCGCGGCATCGTCATGATCACCACCCACGACTGTGGGCACGACAAGGAGTTCAACGCCGTCGTCGCCCGTGTCATCGAGGAGCAACGGGTGCACGAGAACGACGAGGATGCGGTCGCAGCCGTCATGGCCCAGGTCGAGACCGATCCGCGCCTCGATCGCTCCATCCAGGTCAGTCCGATGCTCGACCCCGCGACAGTGGAGGTAGCGGGTGTGCAGGTCGACCAAGCGCTGCTGATGGGCGGTCGGGTGGTGGGGTACCTCCCCGTCCCACCCCTCGTCGTCGACGGGCAAACCATCACCCCTGCAGCGGTGGTCGACCTCAACTACCGCATCACCCTCGACCGCCTGGCCTACGTGCAGCGGCTCAGCGCTATCAGTGAGGAGGGCCGCCAGCAGCTGCGGTACGCACTGGCGAGGCTGGACGTGCTGCGGACCCCGACCCTCGAGGCTGACCTCGCGGCGGCTGTCGGCCAGGAGGTGCGCAGCGCCAAGGTCGACAGGCGCAATCCACTCGTAGTGAAGCTGACCCTGGCCGACGGCAGCACTCTGGAGCTACTGCAGAAGCCGGGGAGCCCAGAACCCGGGCTGGTCAGCCGTAGCCGCCGCAGCGTCCCCTCCTGAGTCAGTCGGGTCCGGTCCCTACTGTCGCATTCTCCACCGGCACGATGGGGCTCGCTGCGGTGACTGGCGACGTCCCTCCGAGGCGATCAGCCAGAGGAGTGTGCCGACGTGACGCAGGTCATGAAGTGCGAACTCGATGAAGTCGGCGACCACCTCGCGCTCCAGTTGTTCCTGGCTCGGGTCCGTGGTGGGCATGCCCGTAGTATCGGCACATGGCTCTTCCCGAGTGGGTTCGTGAGTTGGTCGCTTTCACGCGGCAGAGGAATGAGGAGCTCGCCTCGCTGCCTCCGGTGAAATGCGAGAGCCGTGAGGGGATGTAGGCGCGCGGTACCAGGCAGGGTCGCTGTGGTGACGAGATTGAGTTGTGGAATGGTGTGGCTTACGCGGCCTTGTCGGTGATGGTGACGCTGAACCCGAGGGCCTCGATCCTGCGCTGGAGCCTGTAGGTGCCGAGTACCCCGTCCGAGGCCTCCACCTGGACTTTCTCCGAAGCCAGGCTGAGTGGCAAGGTGGGCGATGGCGTTGACCTTCTTCTACCTGGCCTTCGTGCGGATGCTCCAGCTATTCCGACTCCGGGGCACCGATCGCGACGAGCTGGCGATCGAGGTCGTCGTGCTGCGCCATGAATTGGCGATCCTGCACCGCCAGGTCGATCGCCCGGTATTGCGGCCAGCCGACCGTGCGATCCTCGCCGGGCTGAGCCGGCTGGTGGCGAAGGTTCGCTGGGGTCGGTTCTTCGTGCAGCCCGAGACGTTGCTCCGCTGGCATCGAGACCTCGTTCGCCGCCGATGGACATACAGGCAGCAGCGTCGCCCGGGTCGGCCCCCTGTGCCGGCGGGAACGGTCAAACTGGTGCTGCGCCTGGCCAGGGAGAACCCGACCTGGGGCTATCGAAGGGTCCACGGCGAGCTGGCCACGATGGGTGTCGTTCTTGCTCCGTCGAGCGTGTGGGCGATCCTGCGCCGACACGGTGTCGATCCATCGCCGAGGCGTTCCGGCCCGACCTGGTCGGAGTTCCTGAGAGCCCAGGCGACGGCGATGCTGGCCTGCGACTTCTTCCATGTCGACACCGTGCTTCTTCACCGAATCTATGTGCTCTTCTTCATCGAGCTCGACACCCGGCGGGTTCACCTGAGCGGCATTACCGCCAACCCGGTGGGGGAGTGGGTCACCCAGCAGGCTCGCAANNCGGGATCGCGACACGAAGTTCACCGCCGGCTTCGATGAGGTGTTCCGAACCGCGGGCATCCGGACCCTCCGCACGCCCGTTCGATCTCCTCGTGCGAACGCGTTCGCTGAGCGGTTTGTCGGCACCATCCGTCGGGAGTGTCTCGACCGGATGCTGGTGTTCCATCGTGCCCATCTCGAAACGGTCCTCGGCGAGTTCATCGATCATTACCACGAGCATCGTCCGCACCGCTCCCTTGGTCAGCGGGCGCCGCTCGCGATGGCGAAGACGAAGCCGCGGATCAGCGAACCGGATCCAGCCCAGCTACGACGGAGCGACAAGCTGGGCGGTCTCGTTCACGAGTACCGACTCGTCGCATGAGCTGGGCGGATGGGATTCTCGGTACCGACAAGTTCCGAGAGGACAGCGGTGGCCCCTCAGTTCGACCCATGGAGACCGCTGAGGTCGGGTACTCGCTGCGAAGATGGATCAGAATTCGGGAACTCCCGCCAGGGTCATATGCTTGAGCCATGGAACCGATCGATTTGAAACTGTGGGGCGATGGGTCGTTCATCTCCGACGTATCTCTTGAGCTGGATGAAACGCCTCAGTACTCAGAGGCCGACTGGTCGGGTGAGCTATTCACGAAGGATCGCAGTATTGAGTTGAGCAGCGTGTTCGTGTCGGCTCCGAACCCACCTACGTACACCTCTTTCGAACTTCGCCGTGCAACTGGGGAGTCTTGGGAAATGAGCTTCAACTCCTACGGTGGTCCTCGCCAACGAGCTCAAGTTTGGGGTTCTGGCCAGCCTCCGAGTGCCTGAGGCCAGGATCTGGCGGAAAGGCCCTCGCTGGGGCTCTGCGCTCGCTGCATCATCGAAGAACTGCTCCGCACGGCTCGACGGCTCTCGCTTACATAGCGGTTTCGCCTATTCCGCAGGCTTCTTAGAAGCGAGCATCGACCCAGAGGGAGGAAGTCGATCGGCCGTGCAGCGCGATCAGAGTCGGACCGGTGGGACATGATGGGCGGGATGAGTCCAGAGGTTCTCGACGACGTTCCGGGCACGCTGAAGACGCCATCTGAGACGCCTGAAGCGAACCTTCACGTCGAGCCCGAGAACCATGACCAGGATCTTCCTGTAGGAAGACTCCAGTGGAGCGACTTTGAACGGCTGTGCCTGCGCCTCGTATTGACGCGCTCGGAGGTTCGGCAATGCGCGCTTTACGGTGGGCCGGGCGAGGACCAAGAAGGGATCGACTTTTACGCGGAACACCAGGATGGTTCGTACTCGACCTATCAGTGCAGGCGCGTCGAGACTTTGTCCGCCAGTGACCTATCTGCCCTTGTCCAGGACTTCCTCGATGGCTCATGGGCCGGAGGATCGACTCGATTCGTTCTCTGCACGACCCACGACCTCTCCGGAAGGCGGCTCCAGAAGGCGATCGTCAGCGAGCGCGAGCGCTTGGCCGATAGAGGCATCCTCTTCCAGCCGTGGGGCAAGGACGCGCTGCTCCTTGAACTGAAGAGTCACCCGCTCATCGTCTACGACTTCTTCGGGGAGTCGCTCGCCCGTCGGTTCAGTGGGGATCTCCTCATCGACGGTCTCTCGCATCGACTCGGGCCGGACGACCTCCGAACGCTGCGTGGGCGGCTGCGCGAGTTCTACGAAAGGATATTCGAGCTCGACGACCCTAGGCGTGGCGAATTCGTCAACCTTGACGTCCGCGAGGGGCGTGAGGTTGTCGGCAGCGGTGATCGGGGGTCTCCATCCGGCGCCAGTGGCCTGCTCGACGAACCTCTTACGAACATCGTAAGAGACGTTCTTGCCAGTCCTTCGCTTCCCCTCCCACCCGCGTCCTCACCGGTCGACGATCGGAGCTATCCAATAATGGAGTGGGTTGCCAGAGAGGGAAGCCGGCTCGCCATCGGTGGACCGGGCTCAGGCAAGAGCACGTTCTTGCGAGTGCTCGCCCTAGACGTCCTTTCGAACTCACCGCGCTTTGGCGCGGCTGCAACGGCGTTCGGGACACACGTACCCGTTTGGATTCCCTTTTCGCGGTGGGTGCGTGCCATCGCCAACGAGCCAGGCCGGGAGTGGTCAGTCGAGACTCTCGTACAGCAGTGGCTGGAGTCACTCGGGGTCAATGATCTTTGGCCCCTCATCCAGCGAGGCCTCGAGGACGACCGGGTCTTGCTCCTAGTCGATGGTCTGGATGAGTTCACGGACGACGGGGCTGCCGAGCACGCTCTGAAGTCCCTCGTCCTGCGTGCCGATCGCCGTCCGTGTGGCGTGATCGCCGCCGGCCGGCCTTCGGCGATGGCGAGACTCGAGCTACGCCGCCTTGAATGGGACTTTGCCGACATCTCACCGCTCTCTGTGCCGCAGCAACGCGAGTTGGCTGCGGGAGTGATCTCGCAAGAGCGAGGCAGGCAAGCACACAGGAGCGTCGAGCAGTTCATGACAGAGCTGTCCGCCCGTCAGGAGCTGGCAGAGCCAGCGACCACACCGTTACTGATGAACTACCTAGTTCGCCTGTGGCTGGAGCGACGGACGCTTCCCGCCACGCGTGTCGAGGCATTCGGACAAATCGTGCGACTCATCCTCGAGGTACACCCGAGGCGACGAAGGCGGATCGCTGAGGAACCGCCGCCCGACCCCCAGCTCAACGAGCAGGAGCGGGAGGACGCGACCTCGGTGCTCGCCTTGAGCGTCCAGGCATCAGAAGGCTTCGCACTCTCGCATTCCGAGGCCGAAAGGGTCATCGTCCAATATCTCTCGAGCTCTTCAGGTCCCGCTCTTGACCGCACAACGGCCCGCCTCGCGGGACGGGAGCTTGTCCGAGACCTTCTCGACACCTACGGCCTGCTTGTGCGCGTTACAGAAGCGGATGTCAGCTTCGTCCACTCGACAATCCGGGAATATCTCGGAGCACGGGCGCTCGCCGTTCAGGACCGAGATCAGCTTCGCGTGGAGCTGAGACAGCACGCCGTCGACGCTGGCTGGTACGAGGTTTTCCGTCATTTGCTCGGTCTATGCGACCGGAACCTCTCTGATGACCTTGTTCAGGATCTCGTGAGCGCGCTCACCGAACGCCCGGAACTCTTCGCTCTTGAACTGTTCTTGGCCGAGGCCGCATCGACAGCTGATCTCACCGAGGACACCGCTCAGGCGATCCTCAAGAGCGCAATTCACAAAGTCGAGGAGCAGGAGTGGTCTCCGAACCAGGTGGGACTTATCCGGGCCGTTGTGCGCGCGCTCGGACACCCCGGTCTTCGTGAAGTGGCCCAAGAAGCCGTGTCTCGGTGGTTCCCGTATCGCTACGGGTGGCCGGCGACGGGCCTTAGGGCAATCGCCCGTTGGACGTCGAACGAGGAGCTGGTTGCCGTCTTTCTGCGGGGACTCCGGCAGACCGATACCACTGCACGGCAGGTGGCCGCGGCGTTGCTCGGAGAACTGGGTGGTTCTTCCCTCTTCCCAGCGGACAAGCTCAGCCTGATGGCGGCGAAGGACCAGAGTCCCGATGCACGCGCTGCAGCACTGTTCGCGCTCTCGCTGGGCCTGCCTGACCAGGCGGAGCCGCTGTTGCAGCTGGCTCGGCAGAGCGACGTGCCGCAGCTAGCGCTCGTCGTTGCACTCGCGGAGGCGAGGAACGGCGTCCGACGAGCGGATCAATTGCAGCTCCTCCTGGAGGTTGCTCGGGAAACTTCGGGAGTTGACGCAGCCTGGTGGGGACTCGCCCATCAGGCGGTCGTTGAGGGATGGTCGGGCGATGCCCATCTTCGCGACCAGTTGCTGGGCCTTTACCGTGATCGGCAGGGACCTCGGCGAACGCAGGAGATCGACGAGAACTTCTTGGTAGTGACCTTGCTTTCCGCGTTCCCAGGTGACGCGAAGGTCGCCGCAGTCGTGGCGGAGGAGTTGGCTACGGAGCATCCCTTCATCAGTTTCATGATGGGTGTCGATCCCTGGAAGCTCCTCGCTGAGAACTTCCGCGANNTGCAACAGCGCTCATCTTGTTGAGGCGAGTTACGCAGCGCTCGTCGGCCGCACGGCCGTGGCAAAGGATTTCCTCCTGATGCACGTCGAAGACTCGATGCCCTACTGGTCGGCGTTGGCGCTGCTCGATGGATGGGGAATGAGCGACCCGCAGGTAGCTGGCGTCCTCCGGGGATTGGCAACCGACGAGGCGGGGCGATCATCTTTGATCGGCCCTTTGCTCCCCAGAGTCCTCGGAAGCAGCCACGAGGCCCGCTTGCGGCTAATGGCGTGCCTAGCCGACCCTGCGTGTTCCCGCCCCGACCTGGTCCTTGACGGCTTGGCGGAGGTCGGAATTGACCCTAACGACACGGCCGTAGCGGACCAGGTCTTCCAGCGACTTGAGCAGGGTCAAGCCGAAGGATTCGGATTGAGAGCTCGCGTGATCTCCTATCTTCACGGCGATCCCAGGACTCGGGAGCTCGCGGTTTCGGAGATCGCCAAACCAGACGGAGCATGGGAGGCAGTCGCCTCTGCTTACGAGATGGACGCCGTTTTGCGACGAGCAATCCTCGAGTCGCTCACCCCCCTCGACGCGCCAGGGCGCGCTGTCCTGGTTGATGCACTCGCAGCCGGGCTAGGAGTTCCCTCAGACGTGAAGGAGCAGAGTCTTGGACGATACGCGGCTGAGTACGAGGCTGACATTTCGACTGCAGCAGCTGTCTCGTACTTCGAGATGCTCGCCGCTACTCAGGGCGTGCCGGGAATGCGACCGGTGCTCGCGGAGGGTTTAGCCGCCACCGGCACCAACTACGAACGGCGTAGTCAGGCAGCATTCGCTGCCGCGCTTGCGCTTGGAATCCCGGACGTTGTCCTCGATGCTTCGCACGACTGGCGCGAGGACAAGCGAGTCGCCGTGCCTATCACTGACTTCCTTCGTCCGAATCTTCCCCTCCTCCGGCTCGTCCTGCAGCATTGGGATGAGCTCAAGACCCTTTTCGGTGACGAGTTCTGGTTCCGCCTCGATGGCCATCGCACCGGTGGCCCTGCAGAGCTCTGGAAGGTGCTCGTGTCCGTTGCGGATGAGTATCCGGGACCTCGTGAGGAGGCGCTCGAGTTCCTGCGAGCCACGGGACCGGAGCGCCCGCCCTATCATCAGTCCCCCGAGGTGCTGAGCTTCATCGCGCGCTGCCTACCCCAGAGCGTTCTTCTCCGTGATTTCTGCCTCGCGACGGTCCTCCCAGAGCACATCGACCTTGGGGGATGGCGGGGTGCCGAGTTCGCCGCCGAACTCCTCGGCACGCACTTCAGAGGAGACGAAGAGGTACTAAGGCAGCTGACCGAGGCCGCCAACGCGGAGTTCAGCCTTCCGCCTGGTTGGTTCCCCCTCTCCAGCGGGGTCCTGTGCGCGCTTGGTGAGGGTTGGACCAATGCTGAAGGACTCAACACCGCCTGGGCGTGGCGAGGGACCGACCATGTTCCCGGTCTTCCTGACGGAGCGTGGGCACACGTGGTCTGCAGCTGCGCGGGAAGGGACGACCTCATCGGGTGGATGACCTCCCAGGTCCATGAGGCGGTCATAACTGATGCTCCCAGCGTCCGTGCGCGCCGACGTGCCTTACGCGGACGCATCCAGCGCGATGTAGAGGTACGAAGGGCGCTTGTGGAGATGGTCATGGCACCCACTACCCCCTGCTCCCTCCGAGTTTCAACTTTGAGCCTCCTGCGTGGCATTGCCGCATCGGAGGAAGGGCTGCGGACCTATACCGGCGATCTGCTCTCGCGGGAGCTTGCACGGGACACCCCCAGTTCGGAGATCGGCTTCGACTTGGCCAGGGGTTCATGGCGCGGTATGGCCGCGGTGCTCGGCGAGCTCGTACGGGACGAAACCCCCTCGGAGGCGGGCGGTGCCACTGCTGTCAACCCACGTCCGGACCGTGGCGCGAATCCCGTTCGCGTCGGCTCCCCGGAGCACCCTCACGTGCTACGTCTCGAGGCGGGTAACAATGGCGAACCCTCACCTTGAAAAGTGATGCCGATCGCTGTCGCAGGTCCTTGCTCGGAGTAGGCGCACTCACGGCCAACTGCAGTAGTAGAGCGCTCTACAACAGGGTGCTATTCAGCAGACTCAGTGGGAACTTGGTGGATAGAACCGCACGACAGAGGAATGAGGCAGACGCAATGGACCAATACAATCGCCTTGTTCAGGTGGCACAGGAGTTGATGGAAAGGTAGATCCTCGTTCCACCACCGTTCCACCAGACTCCCCGGATTGGACCGGACTTGCCAACATGTATTGGCAGCGGGGGAGTGCCAG
>PLIG01000098.1:0-729 GCA_003139255.1 Acidimicrobiaceae bacterium
GCCGCCGCATGCACCGGGCGAAGATCGCCTCGTTGATCTTCCTTGTCTTGGTCGTGGTGGGTGCCGCGGCGATCGGCATCGACCGCGGCGTCGTCTTCGCCCGCCACCTGTGGGCCGAACACCACCGCCCGGCGGCACCGCCTTCGACGACAACGACGACCGCGGCCACGACCACGACGATCGCGGGGCCGCCGCGCTGTGCCAGCGCGCAGCTCAACGCCTACCTCTACAACTGGCGTATCACCGACGGGACCCTCTACGAGGTCGTCGTCCTAGCCGACACCTCGGCCACGCCGTGCACCCTGGACGGGTACGTCGGCTTCTCGGTGACCGCCGCGGGCGGCGGCACACTCCCCGCCCCCGTCCACGACGACCCCATCCTGGGTGCCGCNNGAGTGCTACGAGGGCGCCTTCCTCGGGGTCATCGTGTCCCAGGCGACCATGGCGCTGGAAGTCATCCAACCCCTGCGCTTCACCTACGGAACCGCGGGGTTCACCGTCGGCCCCTTTGGGTCCGGAACCCCGCCGGCCTCGCCGCCGGTGGGCTAGTCCGCAGCGGACTTGCGAAGCTCGGGCGCGTCTTTTGGCACATCTCGGACCCTGTCGGGTGCCAAAACGCATTCGGTTATGCAGCAAGGCTGTACTCGTGGAGCAACCCACCGAGGCGATCTCGCCGACGGACCCCGGAAACATTCACGGACTGACCGATGGGTGGCGGACTCGACGGGG
>PLIG01000098.1:763-5362 GCA_003139255.1 Acidimicrobiaceae bacterium
CGAAGCGTGCCCACCCAGCGCTCGGCATACGTGTTCGCCTGGGGTGCGCGCACGGGCGTGCGGATGACCCGCCGCCCCTCGCCTTTGAACACCTCGTCGAAGACACCGGTGAACTTGGTGTCCCGGTCCCGGATGAGAAAGCGACGATTGACAAGCTGCTCCTCCATCGTCATCACGAGGTTGTGAGCGGCCTGGGTGACCCAGGCCCCGTCCGGATGTGCCGTCACACCGGCCAGCCACACTCGTCGGCTGTCGAGCTCAATGAAGAACAGCACGTAGAGGCGCTGGAAGAACACGGTGTCCACTGTGAGGAAGTCGCAGGCCAGCATGCCTGCCGCCTGGGAACGCAGAAACTCGCGCCACGGCATGCCAAAGGGCGAGAAAGGCTCCCGACCGCTCGCCTGAAGCACGCGGCGGATGGTCGTGGCCGGACACCTTGACCCCCAGGCTCTACAGCTCGCCGCAGATCCGTAGGTAGCCCCACTTGGGGTTCTCCCTCCCCAGGCGAACGATCAGCTCTTTGAGCTGGGGGTCAAGAGGCGGTCGACCCGGGCCGCGTCGGGGATAGGTCCACCTGCGGGCCACCGCCCGGCGATGCCAGCGCATAAGGGTGCCGGGGGTCACGAAGAATGCCAGCCATCGATTGCGCAGAAGGACCCGGCTTGCGGCAGCGAGAAAGACCCGGTCGCCGTCGGTCAGCTCGGGCCGATGGATCTGGCGACGCAGGACGGCGAGCTCGTGACGCAGCACAACGATTTCGAGGTCTTCGCGTCTCCCGAGCGGAAACGCAGCACGATGAGCTCCAAGATGCGTCGTGCTAGAAGGTAGAGGAAGGACACCAGCACGCGAGGTCTCCTGGTTCGCCATCGAGGGACGACGAACCCTACGACAGGGAACCATGCCTGGCCGTCCAGTCCTCATCTGAACGCGCGCGAAAGCCCTAGTTGCCGAACCCATCGACTATTGGCATTCCACAGGATAGGTTCATCGTCGCCGCAAGAGGTCTCGATGCCAGCGGAGCAATGTCTCGGGCTGGACGAAGAAACTTCCCTGGCGAACCCCCGAAAGGAGCCGGTTGAGCCCGGCGAGCAGTGCTCGGTCAGAAGGCCGAAGTGCCGGGCGTGCCACCTGGCGCCGGAGGACTGCCACCTCATGGCGAAGCATGACGACCTCGACGGCGAGTTCACTGCTTTCATGGCGAGAGAGTCGTAGTAACTGGAGGACTCGGACGAACGCTAGGTAGAAGAAGGAGAGCGCCATGGCCCAGCTTCTCTGACGGCGTCACCTTCGCGAATCTCCAGGTGGGGGACTTGGATGGGTTTCTCGGCACCCACAGGNNTATTCGGGCAGTACGGGTCGGCAGCTCCCGGTAACCGAGGAAAGCAGCAGGTCACCACGGGCCGTACGGGTTCGCGTTGGCTGCCCGCATGGCGGTCACGTAGCCCGCGCGCTCGTGAACCGTCTCGTCCACGCCGGGTGGCACGGCGAGCTTCCCGCGCAGGTCGCTGACCGTGTCGAACCCCTTGCGCGCCATCCAGGCGGAGAGGCCGTCGAGCAGCACCACCGCGTGCTCGGGGCCGTGGCGTAGCAGCGACGAGGTTGTCATGACGACATCCGCGCCGGCGAGGAGGTACTTGGCGAGGTCATCCGGACCTTCGACACCGGTCGACGCGGCCAACGCGGCGTGCAGCCGTCCGTGGAGTAGCGCAATCCAGGCACGCGGAAGCCGGGCCTCCACCGGGCTGGAGAGCCCGATGCCGGGCCCCACCCCGAGCGACTCAGGGTCGATGTCGGGCTGCAGGAAGCGGTTGAAGAGCACGAGCGCGTCCGCGCCAGCCGCGTCGAGTTGCCGCGCCATCTCCCCGGTCGAGCTGAAGTACGGGCTCAGCTTGACCGCGACTGGCAAGGTTACCGCTCCCTTGACGCGCTGGAGGATCTCGACATGGCGCCGCTCGACCTCGCGGCCCGAGACGCTCGGGGCACCGGGGAGGTAGTAGACGTTGAGCTCGATCGCGACGGCGCCAGCATCCTGGATCGCCCGCGCGTAGGTGGTCCACCCGCCGGGTGTGACGCCGTTCAGGCTGGCGATCACCGGGATCTCGACAGCGGCTACGGCACGCTCCACCAGGCTCAGGTAAGCGCGAGGACCCCACTCGTCCCCTGCCGCCCCGGGGAAGTAGGAGAGCGACTCGGCGAAGCTCTCGGTGCCGGCCTCGACCAGCCGCGCGTTGCGCGCCGCCTCTTCGGCCAGCTCCTCCTCGAACAGCGAGTGGAGCACGACCGCGCTGACCCCGGCGTCGGCGAGCCGGCGGACCCCGTCGACGGTGTGAGACAGGGGGGACGCCGAGGCGACGAGCGGATTGCGCAGAGCTAGTCCCATGTAGCCCGTGGAAAGGTCCATCAGTGGCCCTTGCGGGCGTCGGCCGGGAAACGCTGCGCGGGACGCGTCGCCATCTCCTCGTAGGTCTGCCAGCGCTGCCTGACTGCCAGCTGGGCCAGACCGCCGAGTCGTTCGGCCTCGGCGGGATCGGAATTGGCGAGCGCCGAGTAGCGCAGCTCTCGACGCGTGTAGTCGGTGAGCGCGATGCGCGGTCTGGGCGAGTCGAGCAAGAACGGGTTGCCGCCGGCGGCACGCAACATCGGGTCGTAGCGGATGAGAGGCCAATACCCGCTCGCGACGGCGCGGTACTGCTGGTCGAGCCCAGTCTGCATCTCGATGCCGTGGGCGATGCAGTGGCTGTATGCGATCAGGAGCGATGTGCCGTCGTATGCCTCCGCCTCACGAAAAGCATGCAGCGTCTGCTCAGGGTCGGCGCCCATCGCGACCCGAGCCACGTAGACGTTGCCATAGGCGATCGCCTGCAGGGCAAGGTCCTTCTTCTCCACGGTCTTGCCTGCGGCGGCGAACTTGGCGACGGCACCGAGCGGCGTCGCCTTGGACATTTGCCCGCCGGTGTTCGAATACACCTCCGTGTCGAGCACTAGCACGTTCACGTTGTACCCGCTGGCGAGGACGTGGTCGAGCCCGCCGAAACCGATGTCGTAGGCCCANNCGCCAACGATCCACACGCTGCGCCGGACGAGGTGGTCGACGACGCTCGCCAGATCGACAGCCAAGGGCCCGTCCAGCGCGCCGAGCCGACGCTTGAGCTCGGCCACACGCTCGCGTTGGGAGCGAAGCTCCGACTCGGAGAGTTGCGGTGCGTCGAGAATGGCGTCGACGAGCTCGCTGCCGAGTTCGCCTCGGAGTTCGCCGAGGCGTGTCCGAGCGAGCTCGACGTGGCGGTCGGCAGCGAGGCGCAGACCTAGGCCGAACTCGGCGTTGTCCTCGAACAGCGAGTTCGACCACGCCGGGCCGCGGCCCTCGGCATCGGTCGTCCAAGGTGTCGTGGGCAGGTTCCCGCCGTAGATCGACGAGCAGCCCGTCGCATTGGCTATCACGGCCCGGTCGCCGAACAGCCGGGAGAGGAGCATCAGGTAAGGCGTCTCGCCACAACCGGCGCAAGCACCGGAGAACTCGAACAGCGGTTGCAGGAATTGGGTGCCACGCACCGTGCCGAAGTCCAGCCGGGAGCGCTCGGCGACCGGCAGCGTCTCGAAGAACGCGATGTTGTCCCGCTCGGCCGGGACGAGCGACTCGAGGGGCGCAAGGTTGATCGCCTTGCGAGTGGGGTCGTCCGGTGCCACGGCCGGGCAGGCCTCGACGCAGAGCGCGCATCCAGTGCAGTCGTCCACGTAGACCTGCAACGTGTAGCCGGTGTCGGGGAGTCCCCGAGCTCGAAGAGGTGCAGAGCGGAAAACCTCTGGCGCCGTCGCCAATTGCGACTGGTCGTAGTACTTAGAGCGGATGACGCTGTGCGGGCAGACGAAGCTGCAGTTGCCACACTGGATGCACAGCTCGGGATCCCAGAGTGCGACGAGCTCGGAGATCTTGCGCTTCTCGTATGCCGCCGTTCCGCTCGGCCACGTGCCGTCCGGCGGCAGCGCGCTCACCGGCAGCTCGTCGCCGCGTCCGGCCATCATCATCGCGGTGACTCTCTGAACGAACTCCGGCGCGTCCGCAGGCACGAGCGGAGCCAGCTCGATGCTGGACGTCACCGCGTGGGGCACCTCGACCCGCTCCAACCCCTCGATTGAGCGGTCGACCGCCAGCTGGTTCGCCTCCACGACCTTTGCGCCACGCCGGCTGTAACTCTTCGCGATCGCCGCCTTCACCCTGGCGATCGCCTCGCCGCGCTCGAGCACCCCGGAGATGGCGAAGAAGCACGTCTGCAGCACCGTGTTGATCCGTCCGCCGAGTGCCGCCTCGCGCGCGATCTTGCCTGCGTCGATCACGTACAGCTCGATCTCCTTGGCGAGGATCTGCTCCTGGATCGGGCGGGCCAGCGCGTCCCAGAGCCGGCTCGCGGGATGGGGGAAGTTCAGCAGCAGGGTCGCGCCGTGTGCGGCGCGGCTCAGGACCTCGCCGTGCTCGAGCAGTCCGAAGTGGTGGCAGCCGATGAAGCTCGCCTGGTCGATGAGATACGGTGCTCGGATCGGTTGTGGCCCGAAGCGCAGGTGCGACGCGGTCTGTGCCCCCGACTTCTTCGAGTCGTAGAC
>PLIG01000226.1 GCA_003139255.1 Acidimicrobiaceae bacterium
CTCTTGGGACGAGGCTCGCGGGCTCGTGAAGGTGAACCCTCTCGCCACGTGGAGCGACGAGGACATCGCGAATTATCTGGCTGACCACGACTTGCCCGTTCATCCACTTATCGCGAAGGGATACTTGTCGATTGGTTGTTCTCCTACCACCCGACCGGTGTCCCCGGGTGAGGACCCGAGAGGGGGGCGTTGGGCGGGGACTTCCAAGACCGAGTGTGGCTTGCACGCTTGAGGATCTCGACTGCGACTGTCCGTTGTGGAGATCCGCTGCAAGGAGCGGGTCGGTCCGGTTCGAGTTGCCACGTGCACACGCGTTTGCGCGGATTGCCCGCGTCGGCTAGAGAGTGAGTGAACCCAGGGAACTGCGGGGGCACGGACGGTTCCCGACCATCCACCAGTCGCGCGGGACTCTTAAGTAGGGTCCTCAGGATCGGAAGGTAGGTCGAGGGGTCTTGACAGTCGTGGTCCTTCTTCTTCTTGTCTTGGTGTGGGCGGTGGTGCTGGGGCCTAGCCTCTTGCGCCGGAGTACACAGCGCCGCTCGACAGACTCGATCGGAGCCTTTCATCGCCAGCTGCGCGTGCTGCGGCCCATCGGGCCCTCCCTAGTGGACCCGGTTCACCGGCTAGACACCTCATTGCCCGCGACCCACATCGACGCGAATCTGCGCGGGGGGAGTAGCCAAGGACTGATCGTGGTCCGTCCGGATGGGGCACTACCTGTCTCGGGTCAGCACGTTGGCGCCCCGTCGGTGCGGCGGCCCGATCCTTATTTCCGGCCTGAAGCGTGCAAGCGTCGCCGGGACGTGCTGGTTGCGCTGTTGTTTGTTGTGGTGTCCACCGGACTGGCAGGAGCGATCCCAAGTGCTCGTCCGCTGCTTGCGGTGACCGGCGTGGGAGTGGTGGCGCTTGTCGCCTACGTGGCTATCCTCGTGCGCTTGCGTAACGGCGCACGTGAACGTGAGGTGAAGCTGCGTTACCTTCCGCAGCCGGTGGATCGCGAGTCTTCGGTCGTGGTTCACCGAGTGGTCGCCCGTTAACGCGGTTGACCACGCCCGTGCCGGATCGTTCGTTCAACGCCGAGCTCGCAGAGTTGGGGCAACAAGCCCTGGAGCGCCTCAAGGCGGCGCATCGTGCTCGCGAGGAGGCTCTTGCACGTTGCCGGGAGACCATAAGAGCATGCGGGCTGGCGATCCGCGCGGTTCACCGTCTTGAACGCGAAGCTGTGTCAGAGCGTTTGGCGGAGGCGGAGGTGGCGTTGCGCCGCGCGCAAGATGCGCTCGGGCAGTTTCCCGCGTTGGCCGCGTCGGGCTTTCTGCACGACGCAGAAAAGGAGTACGCCGAGGCGCGTCTCACGGTTGCCCTCGTTGGCGGTGATCCGCTTCCGAGCTTCGAGGATATGAAGGTGGGGCTCGCCGCCTGGCTCAACGGTCTGGCCGAGGCGGCCTCGGAGCTCCGCCGGCACCTCCTCGACCGCCTTCGTGCCGGGGAAACCGCCAGAGGCGAAGAACTGCTCTTGGCAATGGAGGATGTGTACGACTTGCTTGTCAGCGTGGAGTATCCCGATGCCATTACCGGAGGACTGCGCCGCGCTACCGATTCCTTGCGTGCCGTGGTGGAGCGCAGCCGTTCGGACGTGACGTCTACGGTCCTCCAAAGTGCGTTACAGCAGACGATCGAGAAATCACTTCGCGGGACCTGAGGCACAGGCAGCGCGCTGGTGGCAGGTTCAGCGCCAATGCCGAGGGGGTTCAGGTGACGAGTTGAGAGAAGGTGGGAGCTATCCTGAGTGACCTCGGGGGTGTAGCTCAGTCGGTAGAGCGCTACGTTCGCAACGTAGAAGTCGGCGGTTCGAGTCCGCTCACCTCCACAGTGTTGCCAAGAACACAACGTTCTGGCTATCCAGAGCGTCAATTCTTTGTCCGGTCGCTCGACCACCTTGAGGGCCTTACTCGAACCCGCGGTGGACGATTCGCTCAAGGTCGCGCATAACCCCGTGGCGCAAATATCGGACGGGTTTTGTTCGACACAGCCCAGGGCGGTTCCGGGCGACCACCGGCAGGGATGCTGCGCAGGTGAATCGCCTACGTGAGGTTCAACTCGGCGTCGTTATGCGCTCCTACTCATAGTCGTGGAGAGTTGACTTCAATGCATAGATCGCCGAATTCATATTCCGGCACTTCCGGTTTCTTGGTGGTGAGAGCATGACCCGATCTTCGGCGCGTGATGGACTTCGCTTCCACCAAACCTCTTCTAATGGCTAGCTAGCCTTTCAAGCTTAATTTCATTCACCCACTCACCGGTCGCCACGGGGTACACGGGCCACGGCGGGAGATTGCTCTGGTCACTGTCATCAAGTTGCTCTTCTCTGGACCCACAGGTCGAAGAAGTCCTGCAGGTCGATCAGCGAGATGCGGCGCGACTTGTCGACGCAAACCGAAACAGGGGGGCCGCTTGGCGAGTGCCTAATCTGTATAAGTCTCAGGAGCTTGCGCGATAGGTGATTGCCGAGAGACGAACCTCACGATGGCTAGCCTTTTGGCGCCGATGACCTCCGTTGCCGAACCCAGCGCCCCATACCTCCGTCCCGGAGAAGACGATACGCAGACGACGACTCGGTGGGTTCGCCCCGCTCTAGCGGTGATCGCCGCCCTGGCCGCGCTGTCCTATGCCTGGTCGATCAACCACGACATGGTCGACGGTTACTACGCGGCGACGGTGCGCAGCATGGCGGGAAGCTGGCACGACTTCGTGTTCGGCGCGTTCGACCCCGCCGGAACGATCACGCTTGACAAACTGCCCGGCGCCTTTTGGATCCAGGCGCTGTCGGTCCGGCTGTTCGGATTGCACACATGGGCGATCGTGCTTCCCGAGGTGCTCGAAGGCGTCGTCGCCGTGCTCGTCCTGTACCGGGCGGTACGCCGTCTGGCCGGGCCGGTGGCCGGCCTCGTTGCAGCACTGGTTCTGGCTGCCAGCCCTGCCATCGTCACCTTGAACCGGGGGAACATCTCCGACAGCCTCATGATCCTGCTGCTGGTGCTCGCCGCGGACGCCACGTCGGCCGCCTTGACCAGCGGACGCCTGAGTCATCTGCTCCTGGCGGGAGTCTGGGTGGGGCTTGCCTTTCAGGCCAAGATGCTCGAAGCCTGGCTGGTCCTGCCCGCGCTCGGCGCCGCTTACCTGTTGGCCGCGCCCTCCACGCCGTGGAGAAGGGTGCGCTCGCTGGTGGCCCTCGGGGTCGTCACTGGTGTCGTGTCGCTGCTGTGGATGACGGCGGTGACCCTCACCCCCGCCTCCGACCGTCCGTACGTCGACGGTAGCTCCAACAACTCCGTTTACGCGCAGGTGTTCGTCTACAACGGATTTGGGCGCTTCGGTAACGAGACCCCCATGCAACTACTCGCCAAGGAATCAATCGGTGTCGCGATCCCCTACCCGCCACCCAGCTGGAACCGCNNAACCGCCTGGTGACCGGCTCGTCGGGGCGCGACGGAGGTTGGCTGCTGCCTGCCGCGTTCGCCGCGGGCGCATTCGGTCTTCTCAGTCGCAGACGACGGTCCCGGCGTGACGCAGCCCGGGCCGCAATCGTGTTGTGGGGGACCTGGCTTGTGGTGTTCTTTGTCGTCTTCTCCGTCGCGTTGAACGTGAACCCCTATTACACGGCGGTTCTGTCGCCCCCGATTGCCGCTCTCGTCGGAGTCGGCGTGGCCGCCTTGTGGGCGGCGCGCGACCGGCCCGCCTCGTGGGCGATTGTGGCTGGCATCGTTGTCGGGTCGACGGCATATGCAGTTTGGCTCATCCCTTCCGTGGGGACAGGCGTGCCAGCATGGCTGCGGCCCGTCGTGATCGCTGCCGGCTCCGCTGCCACCTTGGGAGTGGTCCTCAGAGCCCTGCTCTTGCTCCGGTCCCGGATGGAGAGCAGCTCCGACGTTTGCCGTCCTCGCGCGGGCATGGGCGCGGCCGCCGCGTTGTGCGGAGCACTGGCTGCTTTGATGGTCGTTCCGGCCGTGGCCTCCGCCTCCGTCGTGGTGCGCGGCGAAGGCATGTATGACACCCCGTTCGAGTCACCAGGTATCTTCCGTGGGATCGACCTTCTGTTCGTCCAAACCCTCGCCGCGGCCAGACGCGCATTGCCGCAGCTGGAACGCGCCCGATACGGAGCTCCCGACCTGCTCGCGACACAAACATCGACGATCGCCTCGGGGTTCGCCTACACCAGCGGGAAGGAGGTGTTGCCCATCGGGGGGTTCACGGGCACCATCCCCGAGCCGACGGTCACGCAACTGAAAACCGCTGTTGCCACTGGACAGTTCCACGTGGTACTCGCCGGTCGCACCCGCGACCCCCGCATCGAATGGATCGCTGACCACTGCCAAGACGTCGGTCATCCCACCAGCGCGATCACCACCTACTTCTGCGTGCCCGCCGATGCCCGCTGAGCAAGCGATGATCTCTCGTCCCTACGTTCGAGACGACGCGGCCGCACTGATAACCGTCATTGGCGGGGTGCTGCGCTTGGGGCCGGCGCATCCTGTGGCTCATACGCGGTGTCGAGGTCGTGGACTGCCCTATGAGGTTCCTAACCTGGCGACCGTCCTTCGTGGGACGGGTGGGATGCCAATCGGCAGCTCAGTTTGGGAAAAGGCGGCCTATCGCTCTCGCCCGTGGCAATCCCGCGTCCGTACGCCAGCTTTCACGAGGGCAAGTCGGACCGTGTTGGCTTGATACCCAATCTGCCTCGCAACATTGGCCAACGACTGCCCTGTGACGCAGAGCTCTTTCGCTCGGTCGATTTGAGCGGGTGACAGGGGACCGTTGCGGCGGGGGCCACGTCGTCTCTCAAGGAGCGATGACACTGTTGTTCGGTGGATCGCGAACTGTGTTGCCAGTTGGTAGACGGTGCCACCGGCCTGGTAGCGCGCCACCAGATCCTTGATCGCGGTTGGTCGCAGCCGTCGCTGCACCTGCTTCGGGACACGAGCATTGACTTCTGGGGACCCTCTTGGGACCATTTCAAGGTGCCTCCGTAGGCGTTCTCCCTGGTCAGAGTGGTTTGAGTAACGTCCCAGAAGGTCCACAGCGTTGTTATTTCGTCAACGTTTCTCCTTAAGGTACCGACATACTTGGTGTTGTCGTCGGCGATTGGCCCCATATGAACGTCCCAGCCTGGGCATGAACGGGGGCCGAGCTGCTTCCTGGCCGCTGCCCCGATCGATCAGTTGGGCGCAAATCCCAAAGCGATGGGACTATGGGCTCTTCCGTTCTCCGTTCTCAGCAGCGCACGCCGATGACGGAGGAAGGGAGACGGCTTGGCATTGCCCGACGAGTCGACCAGGCCGAAGTTGTCGTCGATCGTCGTCGGGTCGGTCCCGTCCTGCTAGTTGTAGACGAACAGATGGCCCGCTCACGGCCATTGCTTCGCTTGGTTGAAGGCATCGGTGATCATCTGCGCCTGGCTGGGCCACGATCCTTGCTAACCTTTTTCGGTCCACTTTCCTCGATAGATAATGAGCTGAATGAGAACTATCCATGAGCATCTTCCCATTCTCCGTTGCCCCATCACAGGATCATCGCTGCGTGAAGCCGACTCGGCCGTACTGGCGGCGCTAAACGAACGGGTGCGAGGCGAAGAGGCCCGTACTGTAACCGGCGCTCGAGTCGAGCGAGAAATCGACCAGGCCATCATCTCAGAATGTGGCAAGTATCTCTATCCCGTTGAGGATGGTGTGTACGTGCTACTGGCAGATCTGGCTATCGAGATGACATCGGGTTTGTCTGGAAAAGTCACGAAGCCTCTATTAGACGCGGCAAAGGTCAACGTGCGCGATTTCTATGACCGTGTCGGATGGCAATCTAGCTCTTCGGGCTTCACGGACAGCGCGTTATTCGAGGACCTTAGACCAGTCTCGGAGGAGTACCGTCATCACTGCAATCTACGCGTCACGCGGCACCTGCCCCCGACTGGCCGCTATCTGTTGGATGCGGCGTCCGGGCCCATCCAGTACCAGGACTACCTCGACTTCTCGGCAGGCTACGACGTGCGAGTGTGCGTTGACTTCTCGATGACCGCGCTTCGGGCGGCAAAGGAAAAGCTGGGTGAACAGGCGCTATGCCTGCTCGCGGATGTCACACAGCTCCCACTCCAGGACGGCTCCGTCGACGCAGCGGTCAGCTTGCACACCATCTATCACGTCCCTCAACCGGAGCAGAGGAAAGCGTTCCTCGAACTGCACCGCGTGCTCTCACCTGGTGGCACGGCCGTGGTCGTCTACTCCTGGGCCGGGTCGTTCACCGTGCGGTTGGTGCAGGCTCCAATGGGGCTCCAAAACCGTTGGAGTCGAGGCGTAGCTCGAGCGCGACAGCTGGCCAACCGCTCCAATAGCGTCCAAGTGGAGCCGATCTATAAAGACCTTTACTTCCGTCCCCAGAGCTACCAGTGGTTCCTCAGCCAGGGCTGGCCCTTCGACTACAGAATCTTCACCTGGCGAAGCATTGGCGTCGGGTCACTGAAGTTCTATTTCCCCAGTTCAGCTCGTGGAAAGCGGCGTTTGACTCGGCTTGAGAGGCTGGAGGAGCGCTACCCGTCGCTGTGCGGACGTTGGGGACTCTATCCACTGATCGTGATCCACAGCACCGGCTAGGAGCGAACACCTGCAAGACGCGCATGAGGCGGCTCACTCGACAGTCGTCGGCGAGCTGCCTTCAGGGGTGGCTGACGAGCAGGCAGCCGTTGCCAGAGAGGCGATGAGAATTGCTAATACGCCGATCCGACGAACCATCGCAAGCCCCTCGTTGCCGACGACCCTGAGGGAATACTCGCACGGTTGCTCCTTCAAGTGCCGTGCCGCCACGCCTACCCGGTGATACGGGACACTCGGACCAGATTTTCGGGGACATTGTTCAGGGTCGCCGTTCAAGGCTGTGATCGTTCGTACCGCCCTCCCCCGGTCGACTGGACCGGACTCACCCGCCAATTCGACGCCATCGTGCGCCGCCGACGAACGTAAGCTGGCTTGATGCGGGTTGCTGTCTTGGGTATGGGAAACATGGGCAGGGCCTTCGCCGCGAGAGCGCTCGAGCGAGGTCACCAGGTCACCGTTTGGAATCGATCACCCGGTCGGGCCGCGGAACTCGTGGTCAACGGGGCCGTCGAGGCCCAATGCCCCAAGACGGCTGTCATCGACGTAGATGCCGTGCTGGTTGTGCTCGCCGATGACGCGGCCGTCCTCGATATTTGCCTCGGCGACGATGGTGTACTGGCGTCGCTCGGTCCGGCCGCGGTGTTCGCCAACATCAGCACGGTCTCGCCCGACACCGCCCGACGACTAGCCGAGGCGGGCCCGGACGGACGGGTCCTCGACTCCCCCGTGATGGGATCGCCCGTGCAGATCGCTAGCGGTCTAGGTGGTTTCTTGATCGGGGGCCCCCTTTCGGCAATCAGCGCCTTAGATCCCCTGTGGAGCGACCTGGGTGCCGGGTATACCCACTGCGGGCCGGTCGGGACGGGGGCGACAATGAAGCTCGTCTCCAACCTGTTGTTGATCACTGGTGTCGTCGCGCTCGCCGAGGGCATCGCCACGGCCCGACAGCACGCGATTCCCGATGAACTTCTGAGGAACGTTCTTGCTCACAGCTTTGTCGTGAGTCCCGCGAGCAAGGTCCGGCTGGAGAGCCTGATCGATAACACCCACCCGGGTTGGTTCTCGCCGACGCTGGCCCGCAAGGACCTTCGCCTCGCAATCGATCTGGCCGAGCGGGCCGGGATTGGGGTGCGCATCGGCCCCGCCGCCGAAGCACTCTTGACGACCGTCATTGATGCTGGTGGGCAGTGGCCTGACTTTGCTGCGGTGATCGAGGCACTTACCTGACGGACTGCGGTCACGTTTGTCGCGTAGTACCACGAAGCGAACTGCCCAGTCGGCCGCGCGCCCTCGACGGTCTACGCGCTCACCCAGCTCTTGCTCTGATACGTAACCGGATACAGGGACCTGCACCCGGACGAAGACGTGGAGTTTCGAGCGGATGGATGGGGTCAGCCAAGATACGGGTCGGTGGTCCAATCGAGGAAGTGGAGGATCTTGGCTCAACATCTAGGCCGGACAGCTCCCGATCGAAATGGCAACCAAGCCCCTTGTNNCCGACGGTGTTGTCGTGCCGCCTTACGTAACTCAGTATCCGTCGCGTCGAATTGCATCGGAACACATGCAGTTCCGGAACAACGAATGGACTGCGCAGGCAGAGGCGTGTGGCTGACGGCCCGCATGTCGGGTCCAGTCAAGAAGCGTCCCAATAAGAGTCCGCGCAATCCGGCAGCGCACGTTCGGGATTGCTCCAATATCGGTAGCTAACGCGGTCGCGAACACGCCGCAGCGAGGTCGGCAAGTGCTGCCGCCCTGCTTGAAGATCAAGCGGACCCGTAAGCAGAAGGCGAGGAGGATCGCCGCCCGAAACGTGTTGGTCAGATTCCCGGCGGTCGTCACGTCGTGTTCGACGACCTACGAAACTCAGCCCTCGATGATGTTGTGAACGGGCGAGACTTGCGGCTCGCCCGGATCAACCCCTAGCTCGGCGAGAATAGGCACCAGCGTCGCCCCGAAGGCTTGGAACGACTCTTGGGAGTCCCAGACGTCGAACACCTGGATCTGGCCGTCCGTTTCGATGGCGACGTGATAGAGCCTTCCGGCCGGCGCTCCGACACCAGCCGCTTCGAGCCGGCTGATTGCGTTGTCGTACCGTGCCGGCGTGAACGAGGTGGGTGTGAAGTACATGCCAAGTGCCATGTCTATGGTCCTTTCCGCGTCTCGCGGTTGCCTTCATCCGCGTTTCTTCGATGTAGCCTGCTTTGCGTATCCTGAGCAGCCCCTCGCCCATCGTTCGACCTGGGCGTTACTCCCAGTTGTCGATCACGTCGAGGTTGTAGAAAGTCGGCGGGCCATCAGCGAAACTCATCAGCTTCTTTGACAAGGCATCGGTCTCGGGCAACGCCGAGTTCTCCATGGCCGCTTCATGCGAATCGAAGAAGACGACGTTGAAGTAGCGCCCGGGGTTGTCTCGATCCTGACAGAGGACCCTCCGAAGCGCTTTTCGTTTGCCTTCGGTGGCCTTTTCCCATTCGTCGGCAACGGCCTGCATTTGGGCGGGCTTGGAGGTGCGGTATTCGATGATCTGTACAAATGCCATAGTCAGGTCCTTTCGGTTCGCACTCCGGTAACACGCCTGCGCGCTGCCGGAGGACCAAGCTGCCTTGTCGCCATAACTCCAACCCCCTGTGTCGATGGATCGTTCCCTCGCTCCAACGAGATGCAGCCATCGTTAGGGCGCCGAAGTACGGGGGACGGTATCGCGGTCTCCCAATAATGCGGGCAAAACAGTCGTTGCATCGAACGACGGTTGCGGCGGGACGTGAGCTCGTGGTGCCGACGCGCCGTGTGGAGCTCGGCGACCCAGAAGCCTGATTCATAGTTCTCGTGGGTGGGCGAGCGGCATATTGCCTACTCACGCGTGAACCCGTTCAGGAGACGGGCCAAGCCTGGGGAAGGGTTCGAACACATTCCGATCATCTTCACCAAGAAACTGGATCTCGCTAAGAGTGCGCCGCGCTTGAGCAGCTTCAATTTCCAAAAAAACTATTGGCGCGATTCCAGCGTGAAGAGATCCCATCACATTCCCATCACTGGCCAGTGCCCGACTTCTCGTCGCTGCCATCGTCACATGGTCGCGGGCACCTCGTACTCCCAACCAGGACTAGGGCGTGGGCCTGCCGAGCGGCGGACTGGCCGCCCAACCGCCGGGCTGCCTATCCTCAATCGGGCCATTCGGAACCGGTGTCCAAGGGCGGGACCGGTGCCGGTTCGCCGTGCATTGAGCGAAGAGGCCACGTCGCCTATCAGGTGCAGCGATCTGTCTCGGGCGAAGGGCACGGAAAGACCAACAAAGAGGAGCGAGAGGCGTGGACACCGAGGTTTTTGAACAGATCCGGTCCGTGGTAAGAGATTTCGTGCGCAACAGCGTGGTCCCGGCCGAGAACGACATCGACGAGAACGACGTGATCCCATCTGAGATCCGCGACGCTGCCAAGCAGATGGGCCTCTTTGGTTTCGCTATTCCCGAGGCCTACGGCGGCTTGGGCCTGTCGATGGAGGAGGAGAGCCGGATCGTCATCGAGCTCGGTTACACCACGCCGGCGCTGCGGTCGATGTTCGGCACCAACAACGGCATTGCCGGGCACGTGCTGATGGAGGGCGGTACCGACGGCCAGAAGAAGGAGTGGTTGCCGAAGATCGCTTCCGGCGAAGCCGTGGCGTCCTTCGCCCTTTCCGAAGCGGAAGCGGGATCGGACCCTTCAGGCTTAACCACCACTGGACGCCGCGAAGGTGACCAGTGGGTGCTGAACGGCGCCAAGCGCTATATCACCAACGCGCCAGTCGCCGACGTCTTCATGGTCTTCGCTCGAACCGACCCTGATATCAAGGCGACCCGGGGCATCTCGACGTTTCTGGTCCCTCGGGGCACGCCGGGGCTCTCTGTCGGACCACGCGACCACAAGATGGGGCAATTCGGAGCCTGGACCGCCGACGTCTATCTCGATGACGTTCGGGTGCCCGCCGACGCGCTCGTCGGAACCGAGGCGGGAGAGAACACCGGCTGGGGCACTGCCATGCGGTGCCTGGCTCACGGGAGGATCCACATTGCCGCTTTGTGCGTCGGCATGGCGGAGCGTCTGGTCGACGAGTCGGTGAACTACGCCCGTGACCGCAAGCAGTCGGGCCGACCGATCGCCACCTTCCAGCTCATCCAGGGCCTCATCGCTGATTCGGTCACCGAGCTCCATGCCGGACGAAGCCTGGTACTTGAGTCCGCGCGGGCATTCGACGCAGGCTCGGACCGCAAGGTCGGACCTTCAACGGCCAAGTACTTCTGCAGCGAGATGGTGGGTCGGGTCGCCGACCGAGCCGTGCAGATCCACGGGGGTACCGGCTATATGCGGGGGATCGCAGTCGAGCGTTTCTTCCGCGATGCCCGCCTGTTCCGGATCTACGAGGGGACCAGCCAGATCCAACAGGTGATTATCGCCCGCCACGTGATCGGCGCGGCAGCCGACGGCTGAACCGCACCGACTCTTCGCTGGTTTTTGGATGCTGTGACGACATTCATCTCGCGCCTCGACGGCGAGGGCACAGGGCCCCGCGTGGCTGTGAAGGACCTGTGGCGGTGGCCACCGGCGAGGCGGACGTGGCCCTCGGCTCGGACACGGGGGGCTCGATCCGAATTCGTGCTCCTCGGGATCCTTCTTGTTCGGACAAGCGCCGTGCGTTCACGGCGAGACCTCGAAGATCAATGATTCAAGAGCCTGGTTAATTCTAGACTTTCTCCCGGCCACACCGCCCGCTCCAGTACCGTCGCTGCTAACAAGCCACGTTCAGGACCCAAGGAAACTGCAGGTGATCAAGTACATCGGCTCCAAGCGCCGCCTCGTACCCGTCCTAGGCGACCTGCTCGCGTTGTCTGGGGCGGAGACGGCGCTGGATATGTTCACGGGAACGACGCGCGTCGCTCAGGAGTTCAAGCGACGTGGCGCACACGTGACGGCAGTCGACACTGCCCGCTACTCGGAGATCTTCGCCCAGTGCCACATCGCCACGGATGCCGCCGACGTGGACAAGGACGACCTTCGAGAGGCACTCCAATACCTCTCGCGCCTTCCCGGTCGGCCTGGCTACTTCACCGAGACGTTCTGCGTGAAGTCGCGATACTTCCAGCCCTTCAATGGTGAACGAGTAGACGCGATTCGAGATGCTCTGGAGACCGAGCTTCGGGGCAACCCGCTGTACCCGATCCTCCTGACCAGTCTTATCTATGCCGCAGATCGAGTCGACTCCACTACCGGAGTGCAGATGGCGTACGTGAAGGACTGGGCGCCACGTTCCTTCAATCAACTCGAACTCCGCGTTCCCGACCTGTATGCGGGCTCTGGTCGCGCTCTACGAGCTGACGCATGCCAGGTGGCACGCGATCTTCCGATGGTCGATCTCGCGTATCTGGATCCCCCTTACAACCAGCACCGGTACTTCACCAACTACCACATATGGGAGACGCTCGTCGCGTGGGACGCTCCTGATCATTACGGGATCGCCTGCAAGCGAACCGACAGCCGCGATACGTCCACGAAGAGTCCGTTCAATGCGGCGCGGGAGATGCCCCGAGTGCTTCGCCAGGTGATCGCCGATGTCCAGGCCGAGGTGCTGGTCCTCTCCTACAACAACGAATCCTGGGTGACGCTCGAGGACCTCGTCGAGATGTGCTCGCATCGTGGTCACGTGGAGGTTCTCGCGTTCGAGTCGAAGCGCTATGTGGGTGCCCAGATCGGCATCTATAACCCAGATGGCGAGAAGGTGGGGCGCGTCTCGCACCTGCAAAACGTCGAGTACGTGCTCGTCGCCGGTCCGAAGGATCTGGTCGCTTCGATGACCGCTGCATATGAACGCTCCGCGGAGTTGGCCGCGGCCGCTGGCGAGGCGCGAAAGCATGGGGTGACGGGTGCGCCGCACCCCTCGCGACCAATGGAGGAACCGTGACACTGCACCACCGGGCAATGGTCAGAGATTCGCTGGACTCGCTGTATGCGCGCGACAGCCTGTCACGGCCTTTGCCGAAGTACCGCTTTCCGGCCGACCAACGCGACGCGCGCGAGGCGTTCCAGCTGGTGTCCGACGAGCTGCTGCTCGACGGCAACGCTCGTCAGAACCTCGCCACCTTCTGCCAGACCTGGGAGGAGCCCGAAGTCCACCAGTTGATGGACCTGAGCATGAACAAGAATCAGATCGACAAGGATGAGTACCCGCAGACGGCCGAGATCGAGCGGCACTGCGTGCACATGCTGGCTGACCTGTGGAACGCGCCTGAGGCCGCGAACACGATCGGGACGTCAACCATCGGGTCGTCCGAGGCGTGCATGCTCGGCGGGATGGCGGCCAAATGGCGGTGGCGGGCCCGGCGTGCTGCTCAAGGCAAGTCGACCGACCACCCCAACATGGTGTGCGGACCGGTGCAGGTGGTGTGGCACAAGTTCGCCCGTTACTGGGACATCGAGGTCCGCGAGGTTCCCATGGTGGGCGGCCGGTACTGCATGGACGCCGACGCCATGCTCGAACGGGTGGACGAGAACACGATCTTGGTGGTAGCGACGTTCGGGGTGACCTACACCGGGGTCTACGAGCCCGTCCTCGAGCTGTCCGAGGCGCTCGACGACCTCCAACGCGACACCGGGCTGGACGTCGACCTCCATGTGGACGGGGCTAGCGGAGCCTTCCTGGCGCCGTTCTGCGCGCCGGAGGTGCAATTCGACTTCCGCGTGCCGCGGGTGAAGTCGATCAGCACGTCGGGCCACAAATTCGGTTTGGCGCCTCTCGGCGTGGGGTGGGTGCTGTGGCGCGACGTGGCGGAGCTACCCGACGATCTCATCTTTCACGTAAACTATTTGGGCGGTGACATGCCGGTGTTCCAGGTCAACTTCTCGCGGCCCGCTGGGCAGGTCATCGCCCAGTACTACGACTTCATCCGCCTCGGTCGCGAGGGATATCGGCGCGTGCATCAGGCGTCGTACGACACCGGCGCGTACCTGGCGGAGGAGATCGCCAAGCTTGGCCCCTTCGAGCTCGTGTGCGACAGCAATCCGCTGACCGCCATTCCCGCGGTGGCGTGGCGCATCGCCGAGGGGGAGGATCCCGGCTACTCGCTGTTCGACCTGGCCGACCGCCTCCGTGTCCGGGGCTGGCAGGTGCCGGCTTACACGCTCACCGGGGACCTCTCAGACGTCGCGGTCCAGCGGATCCTGGTACGCCAAGGCGTGACCCGGGACCTGGCGTCCATCCTGCTCGCCGACCTGAAGGACGCCATCGCCCATTTCGCCGCCCACCCCGTCACAGTCGGCATGCGCGCCGAGGAAGCAGGCGGTTTCAACCACCTGTAAGGGCTGTAGGGGTTCTTCACTCGGCGCTTGCCCGGTCGCGTCGACGTCTCGCCCGTCGGGTCGGCGGGAATCGGGCCGTTGGACCCTACCTCTGGGTCACGAGGACGCGAAAGGTTGGCTTGTTGACCCGGCCTTGCCCGGGCGATCGGGGGTGAGCCATGCCCAGGGCGTGCAGCAACGGGCGGACGGGGGGCCGCACGGCGACGCTGGCTGGTGCCGGACTCGCGGTTGGAGCTGGGATCAGAGCCTGGCGGGGGCGGCAGCACCGTGACACTCTCCGGGGTTTTCTCGAGTGGAACGGTCCCTCCGACCCCTCGGTCGACGTGGGTGTGGCCGGGATCGCCCTGCCCATCCGTTACTGGCGCACCGACTGTTTCATGGGGGTGTTCCCGGCGGATTATGGAGCCGTCCGTGACCTGCTCCCGTCGAGCCGGCTGTACCCCGTTCGGCTCCTCGGCGCGAGAGCCGCGGTGGCAGTGGTCGCCTACAACTATCTCGAGACCGGGGTCGGCCCCTACGGCGAGTTAGCGGTCAGCCCGCTGTGCACCCTCGGCCGCAACGCACCGCCCCTGCTCCCGCTTCTCCTGGGACGTTGGCATGGCTTCGGTGGTTTCGTGGCCCACCTGCCGGTGACGTCACGTGTGGCACGCGAGGCCGGACGCAGAATCTGGGGTTACCCGAAGTTCGTCGCGGACATGGCCTTCGAGCTGCTCCCGGAGTACCAGCAGGTGACCCTCACCGAGACGGGGCGCGAGATCCTTCGTCTCAGGGTCCGTCGCGCCGGGTGGGTTGGGTTGGAGCGGGCACCGCTCAGCACTTTCACTGTCCACGACACGAGGCTGATCCGGACGACTGTGGCCATGCGGGGATATGTGGCGACGGCGGTGGGCGCCTCCTGCGGCGAGCTGACCCTCGGCGAGCACCCCGTGGGTCGCGAGTTGACCTCGCTCGGGCTGGCCGCCAACCCAGTTGTCACAAAGACGTACTTGACCCACAGCGCAATCCTCCCGATAGGTGAGGACATGGGCCCGGCTGAGCGGCCCTACACCGGGTACGCAGGTGAGGAGCGGGAGTTCGGGTCCCATACGATTCGCTACGACGACGGTGTTGTCCGGGTCGTCTCCCAAGCCGAGGAGGCGACCACCGCAGCGGCGGCGGAGGACGGGTGACAACCAGTTTCGATGTCGACCTTCTGCTCGACACCGTCGACCAGTTGGCCTCGAAGGCCGAGCAGCGGCTGTTCGGGGTGCAGATGCCCGACGGTGATCTCGGCGCGGTCCACGGGCTGTTGCTCGAAGCCTCTTCGATCGGCCTGCTCGCCGACCCCGACACCGGCCGGTGGGGGGTATGGGGCGCGCACGTCGACTCCGAAGGCGTCGGGCTGTCTCTCGCGGTGTTGCGCCATCTGGGCCGGGTCTGCGCCGGCCTGGCTACCGCCGTTCACGCGCAGGGCTTGGGCACACTGCTCCTCGGGTCCAGCCGCCGATCGCCCGGGACATCTGCGGGCGATCGTCTGGTCGCCGCCTTCAGCCCTCCTTTCGGGGTGGCGCTCGACCCGAGGACTTTCGGCGACGGGCTGCTGCTGGTCGACGACCGGCTGCAGGGCACGGCACGCTACGCTCTGGTGGCGGACAGCGCGGACCTGGTAGTGCTGGCGGCGCGCACGGCTGTCGGACCCGACGCGTGCTGGGTCGTGCTCGTTCTGCCGGTCGGGACGACCGGTCTGCGACTGGAGCCGACCGGGGCCCGAATCGGGCTGCGTGCCACAGGCATGGTCGACGTGCTCGCAGACCACGTGGTTGTCCCGCCCGGAGCCGAGCACCATCGCGGCGAGCCGGCCGAGCGGCGCCTGCGCACGACGATCGGTTGTGACTGGCTCGGGCAAGCGGCCATCGCCCTCGGGTCGGCCGAGCGGGCAGTGGCCGACGCCACCGCCTACACGTGGTCGCGCGTACAGGGTGGGGTCCCGATCGCCGAGCATGCCGCCATCCGCCTGCTGCTCGGCAGGGCCCAGCACGACCTGTCCGTCCTCGCAGCGGTGCTCGACCGGCACACGGGGACGCCGCTGACCGAGCTCGATCCAACGACCCTGCTGCGCTGGGGGGCCGATGCCAGGTTGGCGGCAGGCGAGCACGGCAGTCGGGCAGTCACCGATGCGCTTCAGGGCCTGGGTGGATACGGCTACATGGACGAGTACGGGCTGTCGAAGCGATTGCGCGACCTGGCGGCTCTCCGGGTGCTTCACGGAGGACCTGACCAGCTGGTGCTGCTCCGCCACGGGCTGCCAGCGGCGGCGACACCATGAGCTCGACCGAGCTCCGCCGGTCGGTCGAGCTCCTCAAACCACTCGGGCGGGTCCTGTTCGATCTGGGTGAGGTGAGCCTGTGGGAGCGCGAGACCGCGACACTGCCCCGTCGGTTGGCCCGTCGCCGACGTGCCTACCGGGACTTCGCTCGCCGCGAGCTGGCTCCGCTAGTGGCGGGCGCCGACGAGGACCCGGCTGGCTACGATCCGCGTCGCCTCCTCGGCGTGGCGGCTCGGGCCGGGCTTCAGTCCGAGCAGCTCCCCCCGCCGTGGGGCACCATGCCCCTCGGCGTGGTCAAGGACGGGCCGCTGTTCCATGAGGTCTTGAAGGCCGAGGAGCTGGCAGCGGTGTGCGCCGGGCTGGGCTTGGGCCTGCTCGCCCACGGGCTGGGCCTGGCTCCGCTGCAACTGTGCGGGGACCTGCGCACGATGCGACGGTGGTTGGTGCCGGTGTGTCGGGACAATCGTGCCGGCCGGCCCCGCCTGGCCGCGTTCGCCATCACCGAACCGGCCGCCGGGTCGGATGTGGAGGACACCGCCGGGGCCCGAGTAGCACGGTTCGGGACTTCCGCGCGACGGGTCCAGGGCGGCTACGTGCTGAACGGCCAGAAGGTCTTCATCACCGGCGCCGCCTATGCGGATCTCGTCACCGTCTTCGCAACCTTGGAGCCCGAAGGGGGCGGGGCGGGCCGTGTCGACAGGGACTGGACCTGCTTCGTGGTCGAACGGGGCACGCCCGGCTTCCGGACGGGCCGCAGCGAGCACAAGCTCGGTCAGCGGGCCGCCGACGCCACCGAGCTTTTCCTCGACGACGTGTTTGTCCCGTCCGACAACCTGGTCGCGGCGGAGCGCTCCGGCTGGGCCATCAACCGTAACGTGCTCAACTACTCGCGGCTGCCGGTCGGGGCGATCGCCGTCGGGATCGCCCGCGGTGCCACCGAGGCCGCCACCGTCTACTGCCGCCGGACCTGTCTCGGCGGGAAGCCGCTTCTCGCCTACCAAGAGGTCCAGCTGACCCTCGCGGACCTGTGGCTGGAGACCATGGCCATGCGCGCCATGGTCTGGCAGGGTGCCCGCCACATCCCGCCGGCCCAGGGTATCTCGAGCGCGGTAAAGACCTTCTGCGGCGACCGGGCGGTGGCCGTGGCCGCCAGGGCCACCGAAGTGCTGGCCGACGACGGCGCCCATGTCCGTGGCGGGGTCGAGAAGCGGTTCCGCGACGGCCGTCTGAACCAGATCTACGAGGGAACCAACCAGCTCAACCGCCTGGCCCTGGTGGAGGCCTTGTGGGAGACCGACCTGGCCGGCGGCCATGGCACCTCCATTTGATCGCGCCGTGACGGGACCGCTTCCTCAGGCCGAGTACGAGGAGATCTTCGGGAAGGTCCCCCGGCTCACCGTAGAGGTCGTCGTCTGCTCCGAGCCCGGCGTGCTGCTGGCTCGTCGGACCGGCGGGCCCTGCGACGGTCTTTGGAATCTCCCCGGCGGGACGGTCCGGTTCGCCGAGATGTTGACCGACGCCGTCCATCGGGTCGCGCTCGACGAGATCGGCGTCGACGTCGCCATCGACGACTTCCTCGGCTACATCGAGTACCCGAGCCACGCCCGGCAGGGCATCGACTGGCCGGTCGGTCTGGCGTTTCGCACGCATCTGCTGCTTCCCGGGGGCGATGTGCTACAGACCGTGGCTGACCAGCTCGAGTGGTTCACGCGGCTCCCCGACGAAATGCACGACGAGCAGAGGACCTTCCTACGGCTGCACGGCCTCGTTCGTTGAGGCGTCGAGGTCAGCGGAGAGCAGTCGGCTCTGAACGACCCGCTTGGGGATGACCTGGGGAGTACTTGGCCGTGCCTGGGGACGGACCAGCCCAATCTGGGGAAAGCAACAATAATTCTATGGAGAACATAGGGAAATCGCGTACGTCTATTGACCTTCTTGAAGCAGTGGCGCAGAGTTCTCATAGCCGGTGAGCGACGACCGGGCAGAGACCAACTGAACGTCGAAAGGCGGGAGGTTGGGACGAAGCCCAGAGACGGGTTCGCCGGTCAGGCAGACGGTAAGGCATCGGAAGGTTCCCTGGGACTAATCGATGTCAAGCCTGCATCGGGGGTCGTCCGACTCCGGGTAGGGGCAGCCGTCCAGCCGAAGGCGTTGGCCCCGAGGAGTGCGGGCGGTTCCGGCCGAACCGGCTACTCGGGGTCTCGCCGCGTCAGAGCCGCAACGGAGGGCTCGGCGGATCCATCAGCGGATCGAGAAATGCTCTTCGCCCACCGGCGCCTCGTCGAACACCTCCACCCTTCTCACCCGCGCCAACGACGGTCCCTTGTCGCACCAAGCGGTGAGTGATTCCACCTCTCGCGGTGCTCCTTCGAAAATTGCTTCGACCGTTCCGTCAGACAGGTTGCGCACCCAACCCGCGAGATGTGCCTCGCTGGCGCGCCGCGCGCAGGCGAACCGGAACCCGACGCCATGGACCTGCCCATGCACGACCACCCGGCGTCGCAAGATCGACGGTCTTGGTGCGCCAGAGGTTCGTTCCATGGTTCGTCGCGCGGCTGGCTGGTCGTGGCTCGTGGATCTCCCGCCGGCCTAAGCGACACCTCCCCAGATCCCCTCGGGGCGAAGCCCCTGCCCGACCATGGCTGCCAGCTCGCTTCGCACGATGGGCAGGTCTTCTGAGTGTGTTACTCCCAAGCACCGTCCGGGCCCGTCCAGCACGCGCACCGACTGCGCCGGCCCTCCGCCTGGCGCGCGCCCTGCAACCAATTCCCCGATCACTTCGGGCAAGAGAACTTCCACCTCGGGGTCCACGGCTGCGCTGTCGCGAACAGACCCGTCGGGCGCGACGCCTCGGTGGGTTGCGACGACGGCGGCCTCGAGCACCGGCCAGACGGAGGCGGCGAAGCCCCAGAGGTTGACCGAGACCAACGTGTCGCCGGGTATCTCCACCGGCTCCAGCCCATCGTGTGAGCTGAAGCTCCCGTCGCTGTGCATCGTCACCTTTCGCCGCTCCACGATGGCGGCGAGGTTCCGGTTTCCTCCGACCACGCAGGTACCGCGTGTGACCGGTTCGCTTGTCACGATGGTGTCGCGCATGGCGAAGGCAACGAGTGCGTGGTCGGCACCCCCTCTGGGCGTGTCAGGCGTGTCGGTCTCGGCCTGAGAGCGAGGATTCACGGTGCTGCCCGAGAGCTGTTGTGCCAAGACCTCCAGCGCCGGTACTCCGTAGACGTCATCGGCGTTTACCACGGCGAACGGACCTTCCGGGAGGGATTCGCGAGCACACAGCAGGGCATGGGCGGTCCCGAGCGGGACCTGTTGGACGGCGAAGGTCACCGGTACCGACGATGGCCAGCACCTCCGCACGTGGTAGGTGATGGCGGAGGCGGTCTGGGGACCGAGCACGAGAACGATCCCACCGAAGCCCGCGGCTCGTGCGTCGGAGGCCGTCAGGTCGATCACAGCCTCACCGTGCAGGCCCACCGGAGCGAGAGGTTTGCATCCCCGGTACCGCTGCGCCTGGCCGCCGGCTAGCACCACCACCGCAGGCCGCGGCTCACGTCCTTGCGTGCTCATCCTCCCCATCGCAAAACGGCGCTGGCCCATGTCATCCCGCCGCCGAAACCCGACAACAGGACGAGGCCGCCGGGTCGCAGCCGCCCTGTGTCGAGGGCGTCGACTAGAGCAAGGGGGATCGATGCAGACGAGGTGTTGCCGTAACGGTCGATCGTGACCACGCAGCGCTCGGGAGGGATGCCCAGGCGTTGGCTGGCCGCTGTGATGATCCTGGTGTTCGCCTGGTGGGGTACGAACAGATCGATGTCGGTGGCCGACAGCCCGGCTCGGTCGAGGGCCTTGAGCGAGGAACTCACGACCGCGTGCACAGCGTGGCGGAAGATCTCTTTTCCGTTCATGTACAGGTAGCCGCCGTGGTCGCAGCACAGCAGGTGCCGCAAGGAGCCGTTCGCCCCGAGATCCCAGGCCAGGAGCTGTCCGGGTCCGTCGGTGGCTTCGAGGACCACGGCTCCCGCCCCGTCCCCCACCAGCACGGCGACGCTGCGGTCGTCCCAGTCGGTGATGCGCGACAACGTCTCCGAACCGACCACGAGAGCTCGTTCGGCTCCGGCGAGCACCAAACCGTGGGCGGCCACCAGGGCGTATACGAACCCCGAGCACGCGGCGTTCACGTCGAACGCGCCACCTTGCACTCCGAGCGCGTCCTGCACCGTCGCCGAGGTACCGGGAACCAGCGCGTCGGGCGTAGTGGTGGCCAGCACCAGCAAGTCGATCTCGTCGCCGCCACGTCCTGCACGTTCGAGCGCGCGCTGTCCTGCGTCGATGGCCAGTTGAGAGGTCGTTCCACCGATACGGCGTTCCTTGATGCCGGTGCGTTCGGTTATCCAGCTGTCGGAGGTGTTGAGGCGCGCCGAAAGGTCTTCGTTGGTCACGATCTTGTCGGGGAGGGCCGTTCCCCACCCCGTGACGACGGCTCCGCGCACTCAGGTGCTCTCGAGGATGTGTGCGGCCGCAAGCGCGGCGTCACGCCCGGAGATGATCCCTCCGGTGTTGACCGACATTCCCAGGCGCGCTCGCTCCACCTGACGGCCGGCGGCTGTCCCTCGCAGCTGCTGGACCAGCTCCACGATCTGGCACACGCCGGTAGCCCCGAGCGGGTGCCCTCGCGACAGGAGCCCGCCGCTCGGGTTGACGCACACCGACCGACTGCCGAGGTCGGTGTCACCGGCCTCCGTTGCCGCGCCCGCCTCTCCTGCAGGGAAGAACCCGAGTGCCTCGAGGGCGTAGAGCTCCTCGGCGCTGGTGGCGTCGTGCAGCTCGACGACGTCGATGTCACCGGGGCTCACACCTGACTCCTTCCATGCTTCTTCAGCTATCTCAGAAAGGCGGTCATGGTATTCGAGCTCCCCGTTGCCTGACCGGAGCACGCTGGCTCGCACGCGTGGCGCGCCGCGCTGGATGCCGGCCGAGAGGACCGCTGCCGCGGCACCGTCGGTGAACGAGGAGCACATGAGCCTCCTCAGTGGAGCGGCCACCGTCGGAGAGCCGAGGACCTCTTCGACGGTCACGGGAGTGCGGAACTGGGCGAGGGGATTGCGTGACCCGCAGCGCCGGGACTTGGCGGCCGCTGCGGCGATCTGGCGTACGGAGGTTCCGCGCTGTTCGATCTGATGCTGCACCCAGGTGGCGTTGAGCCCCATGAGGATGCTCCCGGCGTCGTTCTCGAGAGCGCGGCGCAGTTCGGCCCTTTCGTCAGCCGGCAGGCCGTCCTCGATCCCGGTCAAGGTGGCCCGGCGGTCGCCGGTCCACATCTTCTCGACGCCCACCACGAGTACCGGTGATTCACCTGCGAGGGAGGCGGTGAAACCCATGTGCAGGGCGGACGAGCCTCCGGCGCACGAGTTGTCTACGTTCACGACACCCGAAGAGCCCAATCCCACGCCGCGCAGCCACGCTTGACCACGTATGCAACCCTGCTCTGCGAGCCGTCCNNTTGGCCAGTGCCTCCACGCTCTGATCTCGCGTGTCCATCTGAGTCATAGCGACTCCGATGACGCTCACGTCCCTGTTCACGGCGCGGCCTTCTTCGAGGGCGGCGACGCGCGCAGCGGTTTGCTCATCGCGGCGCCTTCTTCGAGGGTGGCGACCCCCAATGTTGCTGTGTCCATATGTCCACTCGCCTGCGGCTCGCTCACGACCGGCGTCTCGCGGGGCACACCGCATGCTATCCAAGGCGAAACGAGCGCCCGTCCATGCCGCTGTACGTATCCGACGAACATCCGACCCATCGAGCCCCTACCTGCGGATCTTTCACCTGTTGTCCGCTTTCGTCGCAGGCTCTTGTCCGTTGGCCCCCCTTTCATCGGGTGTGGGTTGCCCATCGTCATGCCCTTTCGCTCGCATAGTCGCGCCCTCTTGGTCGAAGGACCACTACGCAGGTGGTTCGAGAGGCTGCCCGGCACGGCAGAATGGGTGGGTGACCATGCCCGATCGCTCTTCGGCTACAGCTCATCGCGGCGGCGCCCCGGCACCCGCCGAACCGGCAGCTCCCTCGCATGCCGCAGGCTCGTTGACCTCCTTGACCGAGGAGGAGCGTGCCGAGCGCGAGGGCGACCTGAGGGAGCTGATCGACCTCATGCGGCCGGCCGTCCAAGCCGACGGCGGTGACCTCGAGCTGGTCTCGTTCGACGTGGAGACCGGCGAGGTCGAGGTGGAGCTTCGTGGCGCGTGCAGCTCCTGTGCCATTTCGGCTGCGACCCTGCAGGGTGGGGTGGAACGGATCCTGATGGGCCGTCTGGACTGGGTGTCGGAGGTCCGCGGCGGCGTCGACGAGACCGAAGACCCCGTCGTCTCGACGGGCCTCGGCCGTGGCGCCTACGTGCCCAAGGTTTGAGAAGGTCCGAGACGGTCCGAGAACGTCCGAGAAGGCCAGGCGGTTCAGGCGGCTCTCACCCGAAGCGGGCGAAAGTCTCGGCAGGGCTCGGCGCACTGGATGGAGCACCTGGGGAGCTCGCGTGAGAAGGTTCCGCCACGTCGCCACGACGACCTTCAGCTCGCTTCGCGTCCGCAACTACCGGCTCTTTGTCGCCGGCCAGATCGTGTCGGTGACCGGGACGTGGATGCAGAGCATCGCACAGGCGTGGCTGGTCGTCCGGTACCTGGCCCCGCGAGGACAGGCCGGCCTGGACGTGGGGATCACCACGGCACTTCAGTTCCTCCCCATGCTCGTGCTCGGGGCCTGGGGCGGGCTCGTGGTCGACCGGGTGGACAAACAGCGGCTTCTGTTTGCCACACAAGCCTCGGCGGGGATCCTCGCGCTCGTGCTCGGCCTGCTCGTTTCGGCCGGACGAGGCCCAGCGGGGGCGGCTCATCTGTGGGAGGTCTACCTGCTCGCGCTGCTCCTGGGAGTGGTGAATGCCTTCGACAACCCCGCGCGCCAGAGCTTCGTCGTCGAGATGGTGGGAAAGGACGACCTGGCAAACGCCGTGAGCTTGAACAGCATCGTCATGAACGGCGCGCGTGTCGTCGGGCCTGCCCTTTCGGGGCTCCTCATCGCAACCGTCGGCCTGGCGGTCTGCTTCGAGGCGAACGCGGCGAGCTACCTGGCCGTGATCGTGGCGCTTGCACTCATGCGGCGAGCCGACCTGCTCCGCACCGAGCGTTTGGCGAGGGCCAAAGGCCAGTTGCGAGAGGGCCTCGCTTACGCGTGGCGAACGCCAAGGCTGCGAGAGCCGCTGTTGCTGGTGTTCGTGGTGGGTCTTCTCACCTACAACTTCAACGTGATCCTCCCGCTGTTCGCTCGGCTGACGTTCCACGGCGGCGCGGGGACGTTCTCGGCGCTGACCTCCTTCATGGCTGGAGGCGCAGTGGTAGGCGGGCTGGTGGTGGCGAACCGCGGCAGTCCTAATCTTCACCGGCTCACCTTGATCGGCATGGTCTTTGGCGTCCTTATCGCCACGGTCGCCCTCTCGCCCACGCTCCCGGTCGCCCTCGCATTCATCGTCCCGATGGGGGCCCTGTCGATAGCGTTCATCGCCACGGCGAACTCCACAATCCAGATGCGTGTCGACGCCACCATGCGGGGCCGGGTGATGGCTCTGTATGCGATCGGGTTCCTCGGCACCGCGCCGGTCGGCGCGCCGTTGGTCGGGTGGATCTCGCAGGTTTCGAGCCCGCGGGTGGCCCTCCTGGTCGGGGCGAGCTCCACCGTCGTGGCCTCGGCCGTGATCCGCTTGCGGCACCGCAACGAGCACCGGCGATCTGCCGCCGAGGCGGCCGTGGGCGCCGCCGAGGCGCCCACGGCCGGCGAGGTACAGCCGGGAAGCGAGCTTGGTCTCGCCTGAGCTTCGGCCCTTCACAACCTACGATCGCATGGTGGGCGCGCTGCGACGGTGGGGTGCTCGGGCAGGCGCTGGTACGGGATTGGCCGTGCTTGGTCGGTACCTTCCGAGCGTGTGCGTGCTGGGGCAGTGGTCACCCGTTGCACTTCGGGCGCTTCCCTTCGGGTGGTGTCGCTGCGCGGACCCGCCATAGCGGATGCGGTCACGCTCACGTTCGACGATGGCGCGTCGCCCGAGAGCACACCGCGGACGTTGGACCTCCTCGACACACTCGGCATGCGCGCCACGTTCTTCGTGTTGGGAACCCAGGCCGAGTCCCATCCCGATCTCGTTTCCGAGATCCTGCGGCGCGGCCACAGCGTCGGGTCCCATGGGTCCCTCCACGAGCATCACCTCCTTCGGGTACCCGCGTGGATCCGCGAAGACCTGAACCGATCGGTGGCCTCCATCGAGGCCGTCGCCGGTTGCCGCCCTCGCTGGTAACGGCCCAGCTACGGCCAGCTCACCGCCCGCACGGTCGCAGAGGCGCGTCGCCATGACATGGAAGTGGTGCCGTGGTCGGCGTGGGGGGGCGAGTGGGCGGAGCAAGAGCCCGCGCCGGTGATCGCGCGCATCGAGCGTCGTCTTGAGCCCGGGGCGATCGTTCTGCTTCACGACAACGAGGTGAGCTGTCCTCGCGGAACCGTGGCGCGCGCCCACGCCACGCTGGGCCCGTTGGCCGACAAGCTGGACGGGCTCGGGCTACGCGCGGTCACCCTCGACGAGTTGCTTGCCTAGCTAGCTAGGAACAGGCGCCTCACCGGTGGAGGCCGAGCTGCACGACCTTCACCAGGAGCATCGCGACGGACAAGAAGACGTACACGTACATGGCGAACATCGTGGCCGTACGCCCGCGCGACCAGGGTGGTCGTTCTAGCAGGCTGAGCGGTGGCATCCGCCAAGTCTCTCGCTTAGAGCTCGGAAACTCCTCGGGTGGCGGGCGGCGCGGCAGAGCCCTCATGTACAGCGCACCGGAAACACCGAGCACGACGAGGAGCGTGACCCCTAGGACGATGAGAAGCACGCCCACGTCGATATGAGGGAACACGGTCGTCGTCATGAGGATGAGAGACATGACGAGCAGAACCGACACGACGACGGTCGCCAGCGCGTTCAGCCAGGGGCGGTTGACCCAAGGGCCGAGGACGCCCCTGTCGTTGCACAGCAGCACCAGGAACACGGTTGCGCTGGGCAGCAGGACGCCGGCTAATGCCTGCACGGATATGGTGATGAGGCCGAGCGGTGCACCCGGAATCAACACGATGGCAGCAGCGAACCCGACGATCCCGGAATAGGACGCGTAGAAGAACTTCGCCTCACCCACACGGCGGTGCAGGGAATGGCGCATCCCGAAGATGTCCCCGAAGGCGTACGAGGTAGACAGCGTGACCGCCGCGGCGCCGATGATCGAGGCGTTCAGCAGCACGAGCGCGAACAGGGTGCCCGAAGCGTGACCAAGGAACCGTGTGAGCCCGTGGGCCACGCCGGCGGCATTGGTGAACCTTCCCGAAAGCGGGGTATGGGCGAACGCGAAAGCCGCCGTGATCACGATAAGGCTGGCGCCGAGCACGGTGACGAACGAACCGATCACAGTGTCGGCCCGTTCATAGTTGATATAGCGCGGCGTGATCCGCTTGTCNNGCTGGAAGAAGAGCTGCCACGGTGCCACTGTCGTTCCCACGATGGCGATGATGATCAGCATCGATGTCGAGTTGAACCCTCCTTTGACTCCGGGCACTACCAACCCGTGTAGTACGGGACCTGCGTGGGGATGGGCGAACACGGCGAGCGGGATCACGAGGAAGTTCGCGACGACAAACAGGAGCATGAAGCGCTCCCAGCGTCGGAAGCTACCCGTGGCGGTCATGGCGACGAGGCCGGTCGCGGCGAGCGGGACCGAGACGTACGCGCTGACACCCAGGTAGCCGAGGGCCAGGCTCACCCCGATGAACTCGGTGACGATCGTGAGGAAGTTCAAGACGAAGAGGTCGCCCACCGAGAACGCCCCCCAGAACTTCCCGAACCGCTCCTTGATTAAGCGGGCATGGCCGACGCCGGTAACGGCACCCAGACGTACGACCATCTCCTGGTTCACGATCAGCACCGGGATCAGAAGGGGCAATGTCCACAGGAGGCTGAGCCCGTAGTTCTGGCCGGCTTGCGCGTAGGTGGCGACGCCGCCCGCGTCGTTGTCCCCGATCATCACGATCAGCCCGGGACCGATGATCGCCAGCAACGTGAGGAGCCGGGCGCGCCACGAACGCCTCTGGGTCTCGTCGTGCAGACGGATCGTGCCCAGGGCCCCCTGGATGTCGCCCACGTTCGCCTCGTCGAGGACGGCGGTGGCGTTCTCGGTGTCGAAGGCCTCGTGGGCCACTTCTTGGACCTCCCGACGGGTGCCGGCTCCTAGGCGTGCGTTGGCGGCGCGCACGCCCGGCGCAGGTCAGCCCCCGGTCAGTCCGGCGGGGGACGCTCCTGGCTGGTGGCGTGCGCGCCTACGCGGTCGTGGTGAACCACTGTCAGCGTGCAGCGCTACTCCTTTACCTGCCCTTCGGCAGCCGCGCTCCCGGAGAGGTGACGTCCGGTGGGCGCCGGACTCGTCGGGACTTACAGCCCGATGCACCATTCCCCGCCGGCACGCCCATCCCAGGGGCGCGACGTACCAAGCGGAGTGCGGCTGATCAGCAGGAGAATGATAGCCGCGCTCGGGCCTTCAGTCCTCGGCGACTGCCATGCCGAAGTCGCGACGCCAACCTGTGGGCAGCATCAGCTCGAGGATGTCGTCGACGGTGATCACGCCGATCATCCGGTGCTCGCTGTCCATCACGGGGGCCACCGTGAGGTTGAAGTCGGACATCTTGCGCACGACGGCGTGGATGTCCGCGTCAGGATGGACGTGCGCGGGGTTCGGGCGGACCACCGAGGAGAGCGCAGAGCCCGGGCTTGCCTGCACGAGCGAGACCACCGATGCCGATCCGGTGACGCGGCCGTCGGCGTCGGTGGCGAAGACCACCGCCAACGCCTCTGGCGGTGCGGGGCTGGCTCGCAGAGCGTCGAGCACGGCTGACACCGTGGTCGTCTCGGGCATGCAGAGGAAGTCGGGGCTCATGAGTCCTCCGCCGGTCTCGGGGTTGTAACTGAGCAGCGCCCGCATCTTGCGCTGGTGGGCGGGCGGCATGAGAGTCAGGACCGGAAGGCGCCGTTCCTGGTCCAGCTCGGTGATCAGGTCCGCCGCGTCATCGGGCGCCATGGTGGAGAGGAGGCGTGCGGCCTCCGCGTCCGAGCGCGAGCGGATGAACTCGAGCTGGTGCTCCGGGTCGAGCTCCTCGAACACGTCGGCCTCGAGCTCGCGGTCTTGTCCCACGGCCTCGATGATCTCCTCGCCCTCGTCGTGCGAAGCGGCTTCGACGAGGTCGGCGATCTGAGCAGGATGCAACTTGGCCAACTTCCGGTAGGGGATCCGGAGCCTGGCGGTCGGAACGTGGGCGACGAAGGGTTCGATGCTTGCGAAGTCCACCGAGGTGCCTGCCCGGATATGGCGCGCCAAGGGCCGAGGCAACAAACGCCGCAGCGCAACTCGCGGGCTCGGGTCGACCCCTACCACCTCCCAGCGCCCCTCGAGCCTGGCGATCTCGATCTCGTTCGCCCGGATCAAGCGTGCGCCCGAGAAATTGATCAGATGCCGGGCCATGAGGTCTCCGGCGAGAAGCAGCTCCCCGGGACGGCGAGTGAAACGCCCCAGGCTGACGGTCTCGCCCACCAGCTCCACACGCCCTGGGCGGATGCCGGCGATGCGGTGGATGGGCACGAACATCACCCGGTGTCCGATGCGTACGACGACGCCCGACAGCGGGGGGTGCGGGGAGTCGCCCAATCTGACGATGAGGTCCTCCACCCGCCCGAGACGGTCACCGTCCCGGTCCACCAGCGCGCTTTTCACGATGCTGGACAGGTGCAGGATCTCGATGGCCATGCGGCGGCGCTCCCCGAGCGTGTGGTGCCAATCGCAATCTAGTCCCCGGGTGCCCGCTCGGCACCGCTCTTTGCCTGACGGCTCGAGGCGCAGGCATCTTCCTCGACGGCCTCAGCCGAGGCCCAGCGATGTCTGTCGGGTCCCTTGCGGACCGGCCATGCCTGCACTTTCGAGGCGTAGGCACCTTCACCGACGTGCGCGGTACGGCGAGGTCCATCGTTTGCGCATTGACACGGATCCGGGGGAGGCTGACCCGGACATGATCGCCAGGGCGGGGAGTCTGCGTGCCTAGGAGCCCACTGGAGCTGTGGGCGGACACACGCGAGTCCTGGGAGCGCAGCAAGCTTGTCGAGGTCCCCGAGCCGCGGCCTGCGAGGGCCCCCGAGCCGGGCGGGCTGAGTGTCGCCTTCCTCGTCTACAGGGGTAACCCCCGGTGCGGCGGCCAGGGGGTCTACACGCGCCACCTCTCACGGGAGCTCGTGCGCATGGGGCACTCCGTCGAAGTGCTGGCAGGTCAGCCCTGGCCCGAGCTCGACGACGGAGTGGGCTTCATGCCTGTGCCGGGCCTCGACATGTACAGGGACCCGGACCCGTTCCGGATCCCGCACCCTCGCGAGCTGCACTCGGCGATCGATGTGCTCGAGTTGGCGCTGATGTGCACGGCAGGGTTTCCCGAGCCCCTCACGTTCTCACTGCGCGCGCGACGGGTTCTCGCCGCGCGGCGCGGCTCGTTCGACGTCGTTCACGACAACCAGTCGCTGGGCTCGGGACTGCTCGGTGTGCTCGACGACGGGTGGCCCTTGCTCAGCACGCTTCACCACCCGATCACCGTCGACCGCGAGCTGGCCCTCACCCATGCCGAGAATGCCTGGCGCCGAGCCACCCAACGCAGGTGGTTTGGTTTCACCCGTATGCAGGTGCGCGTCGCGAGACACCTTCCACGGATCGTGACGGTGTCGGAGTCTTCGAAGGCTGACATTGCCGCGCAGATGGGAGTGGACCTCGAGCGTATGACCGTGGTGCCCGTGGGCGTAGACCCCACCGTGTTCCGTCCCCGCCCCGGGAGCCGCCGTGTTCGGGGGCGCGTGATGGTCACCTCGTCGAGCGACGTGCCGATGAAGGGGCTCGTGCCGTTGCTGGAGGCGGTGGCGAAGCTTCGCACCGAGCGCGACCTCGAGCTGGTCGTGATCGGCCGGCCGAAAGAAGGCGGCAGGGTCGCTCGAACGATCAAACGGCTGGGGCTCGCACCCGTTGTGCGCTTCGTGAGCGGGATCAGCGACGAGGAATTGGCTGGTCTTTACGCCGAGGCTCAGGTCGCGGTGGTCCCGTCGTTGTACGAAGGGTTCTCGTTGCCCGCTATCGAGGCCATGGCCTGCGGGATCCCGCTCGTGGCGACGACGGGCGGTGCCTTGCCGGAGGTGGTGGGCTCCGACGGCGCGACGGGCCTGTTGGTCGAGCCGGGCGACCCAGAAGCGCTCGTGGTGGGGATGCGGCGCGTTCTCGATGACGAGGCGCTCGCGGCGCGGTTGGGGGAGGGCGGCCGCCGCCGGGTTCTCGGACGCTTCACATGGCAGGCGACGGCGACCGCAACGGCCGAGCAGTACCGGGCGCTGCTGGAGGAGCGCCACAGCAGCAGCCTGTCGGAGAGGCCCCGCGAGCAGGGGTTGCCAGAGCATCGAAGCCGGCGGCCGCGCTCTCGAGCGGCGAGGCACAGTCGCCGGGGTTCGCCGGAGCACCGCGACCGCAGGATCGTCGAGCAACACGGCGCGGCGCGAGCGGGGAAAGGCACCTAGTCGTGCTGACGGTCGACTACGAGCGTCTCGGCGTACGTCGCGGTGAGCTCCTGCTGGATCTCGGTTGTGGCGGGGGTCGTCACGCGTTCGGTGCGCTGCGTCTGGGGGCGCGGGTCGTGGCTCTCGATGCCCGGGCGACCGATCTCGCCAACGTGCGCGCCATGATCGACGCGATGCGAGAAGCAGAAGAGGTGCTCTGCGATGAAGAGGCCGCGGTAGTCCAAGCCGATGCGCTGGCGCTTCCGTTCGCAGATGCCGCCTTCGACAAGGTCATCGCCTCCGAGGTGCTCGAGCACATCGACGAAGACCAGACGGCGATTTCCGAGCTCGCACGGGTGTTGCGACCGGGCGGGACGATGGCGGTGACCGTGCCCCGTCTCGGGCCCGAAGTCGTCAACTGGGCGCTGTCACGCGAGTACCACGACGTCGAAGGCGGGCACGTTCGCATCTACCGGCGGTCGACTCTCCTTGAACGGTTGCAGCGAGCCGGGCTCGAGCCCGTAGCGAGCCACCACGCCCACGCCCTGCACACCCCGTACTGGTGGCTGCGCTGTTTGGTGGGGCCTCATCGTGACGATCATCTGCTCGTGCGCGCCTACCACCGGATGCTTGTCTGGGACATCGTGCGCGCCCCACGTGTGACAAGGGTTGCAGAGCATCTGCTCAACCCGCTGCTCGGCAAGAGCTTCGTCGTGTACCTGAGGAAGCCGGACAGGGAGGCTGCAGTGGCCGATCTTCCCTTCCCGGCGGCAAGGCACGAGAAGCTGTGCCTCGGGAGGTCGGCATGACGACATCGCATCAAGGAACCGTCCGCCAACCCACGGCCGAGCCGCGTGAGCGATCGCGCGCCTCTGCCAGGTTGTTCGACATTCCCGAGGTGCCGGGCGTGATCGGGGCCGAGGAGGTCGTGGCGACCGCGGCGTCCATCGCCGCCGTTCAACGACCCGACGGCATGATCCCTTGGTTCGAAGGTGGTCACTGCGATCCTTGGAACCACACGGAGGCCGCCATGGCCCTGACGGTGGCCGGCTTCTACGACGAAGCGGCGCGGGCATACCAGTGGCTCGCCGACACCCAGCTTCCCGAGGGTTCGTGGTTCAACTACTACCTGGTCGGAAATGGTGTGAAGGACCCCCGGCTTGACACGAATGTCTGCGCGTACGTGGCCACCGGGGCGTGGCACCACTTCTGCATCACCGAAAACAGGGCGCAGCTCGAGGAGATGTGGCCCGTGATTGACTCGGCGCTTGGTTTCGTCCTGCGATACCAACGCGAAGACGGGACGGTGCTGTGGTCGGTCGACCCCGATGGGCACCTCGGCAAGTACCCGCTCCTCACAGGCTCGTCGTCGATATACCACGCTATTCGCTGTGGCGTGGCTTGCGCCCAAGCACTCGGTCACGAACGCCCGGACTGGGAGCTGGCGGCAGGTCGCTTGGCCCATGCGGTCGCTCACACGCCTCATGCGTTCGAACCAAAGGACGAGTTCGCCATGGACTGGTACTACCCGGTCCTCTCCGGCGCCTTGGAGGGAGACCGGGCCAACAGTCGAATCGACGACTGGTGGGACACCTTCGTGATGGAGGGGCTCGGAGTGCGCTGCGTGTCGACCGGTCCGTGGGNNCACCGCTGCCGAGACAGCGGAGTGTGCCCTGGCGCTCGATGCGACCGGCAGGAGCGACGAGGCCGCCCGGCTTCTGACCTGGACGCGCGCGCACCGTTGCTCCGACGGCTCGTACCTGACCGGGATCGTCTACCCGGAGGCTGTCACGTTCCCCTCTGCAGAGCGGACTACGTACACCGCGGGTGCGATCGTCTTGGCAGCCGACGCTCTCTCGAACGCCACACCTGCAGCCGGCCTGTTCCGCGGGGAATCGCTTCCCTGTGGGTTGGACCTCACAGAACCTCGCCGCATGGCGCCGGGGCTCTTGGCGACGGAACACGATCTCGAACCGTGATCACCGTGCTCACACATCCGTGCCTGGCGGCGCGATCCTTCTGAGCACGCGCAGCGACCCGCACTCGCCGTCCTCTACGAACTGCTTCGAGTCCAGCGCCGCGCACCACAGTTCGTAAGGGGGCCGGCCACCGTCGGCAGGGTCACAGAACACATCGTGGATGGCAAGCCAACCTCCGATGCAGACGTGAGGCGCCCAACCTTCGAAGTCGGCCCACGCCGGCTCCTCACCGTGGCCCCCGTCGATGAAACACAGGTCCAGTGGGGTGCTCCAGCGCGTCGCGATCGTCGGGGAGTCACCCACCATCGCGACCACGTTCGCACCGAGACCGGCACTGTCGACGGCGCGCCGCCACAACCCGAGCGTGTCGATCCGCCCGGTGGCGGGGTCGACGACCTCCGGGTCGTGGTGCTCCCACCCGGCCTGGTTCTCCTCGGAGCCGTGGTGATGGTCCACGCTGAAGAGCACCGCGTCGGTCTCCTCGGCCGCGGCTCCCAGGTACACGGTGGACTTGCCGCACCAGGCACCGATCTCCACGAACGTCGCGCCGCGAGCCACATGCCTTCGTCGCCCGGCGCGCACAGCGGCGCGGTAGAGGACGAGCCCTTCGTCGTCGGGCATGAAGCCCTTCGTGGCACGCGCGTGGGCTAGAAGGGCTTCGAGTCTCTCGCTCATGGGCTCATGTACAGATGCGGGCGATTCTCGTACGTAACATGCGTGTCGAGCCCACGAGTCTGTCAGAGCTTGCGGGTCTTGACCGCGGTGCCGTAGGCGCAGATCTCGGTCCAGTTCCCACCCATCTCGGACGTGTCGAAGCGCATTGCCAGCACGGAGTCTGCGCTTTTCGCTTGCGCTTCCTGCACCATTCGGTCGATGACCTCCTGCCGGCTGTTCACGAGGTTCTTCGTCATGCCTTTCAGCTCACCTCCGGCGAGGGACTTGAAGGCGGCGCCCAGCTGGGAGCCCACGTTCCTGCTCCTCACCGTCAGCCCGAAGACTTCACCGAGGACTTCGGTGATCTCGTAGCCCGGGATGTCGTTCATCGTCGAGATCAACATGCCTGCTCCTCACTTACGCTCGTTTGGCGCCAAGGCGCTCGCTTGGGTCAGTTGGCGGCCGACACCGCAGAGTAGATCGCGAAGCCCACCAGGATCACCCCTGCCGTTTTTCGGATGACTTCGAGTGGGAGCACCCGCAGAAGGGCGCGGCCGCTCACCACTCCGACTCCTACGACCGTCACCAATGCCGCCGAGGACCCGACGAACACCGACCACGGTTGGCGGTAGTGCGCGGCGAGGTTCGCGGTCAAGATCTGCGTGAGGTCGCCGAGCTCTGCGACCACGATGACGGCGGCGCTTGCAAGGACGATGTGCCAGTTCGCACGGACCTTGGCGGCCTCCGTCTCGCCATGGTGTTCCTCGGAGGACTCCCGTGTGAGAAACAGGTACAGCGCACCTGCTGCGAAGAGCGTTGCGACTATCGCTTCCAGCACCCGGTGGGGGAGAAGCTCGAGGAGCCTCCCGGCCCCCACGGCCACAGCGCTGTTCACCACCATTCCCATGGCCGCCCCCGCCCATACCGGCAGTGGCCGGTATCGGCTGGAGAGCACGACGGTAGCGACCATCGTCTTGTCTGGTAGCTCGGCGACGAAGATGACGCCGAACGTGACCGCGACGACGAGCAGGCTCATCGCCCTGCACCGACAGGCGTCTCAGCTGCGGCCGAGCCGAGCGATGCCTGCAGCCAGCAAACCTCCGGCCGTCTTAGAAAGGCGTGCCGAGAAGGCGACGTTCACGTCGAGACGCTCGAGGGTCTGCTGTACCGTGCGCTGGCCGCTTCGAACCGGGTGCTGTGCCAGGAAGCCTCGGATATCTCGAGCGAGCCGCGCGTCACGGCACAACAGCTTCGTGCCTTCGAGCATTCGTGGCACGGTCTGGGAGGGCAGGCGCGCGCCCAGGGCGTCCCAAGAGTCGCGCACACGGCGCCATGTCGCCTGTCCGTTGTCGCGGTTCTGAAGGAGCAGTTGCACCAGGAAAGGCGCGTTTTGGGTCCTGACCTCACCCATGGCCAACTCGAAGGCGCGCTCGGACAGAGCCGCCTGGGAGAAACCTGCCAGCGCGTAGAGGTAACGGATCTCCTCTTGGGGCGTGTCGGGGTTCCGGTATCGCTCGAGGAACGCCTCGAAGTCGGTCTCTCCTCCCGACGAGGCCACCACGGCCGCGATCGCGGAGGCCAGGTTCGGGTCGATCGTGGTGCCGCCCGAGAGTTGGGCCACCTGGCGTCGGGCACACTCGGCCTGCACTTCGGGATCCTGCCCCACCGTTCCGAGCGTCCCGAGCAGCTGCGATCGCAGGGTGGCGGTGCGCTCGTCCTCGTCGGTTCGGGCGTCCCATCCGAGGCGCTCGAAGACGGGTCGCAGCAGGGCCCTCGTGTAGTTGGCGACCCGGCGGCGGGTGCTGTCGTCGATTGTATGGTCGAGGAACGAGAGGGCCGAGGTGACTTGTGCCCACACGTCGGGATCGTTCTCCTGCCCGAGCGCCTCTGCGAGCACCAGGAAGTCTCCGAGGTCCGAACGGTCGCCCACCACCGTTGCCCACGTGTCGCCGAGGAGGTTGCAGCGTTCGAGCGGGTGGAGGGAACCGAGGGAGCCGGCCAACCGTTGGAGGTGAGCGCCCGCATACAGGACGCGGTAGTAACCGCTTCCCTGCGCGTTCACCAGTACGAGGGGGGCGCGACGAAGGGTTGCCGGTTCGCTCCCGAGGAGCACCCGGACCTCGTCTCCGTCGCCGACGCCGACCGCGCGCGCCATCACCGGGACCCGCCAATCGGAGCCGATGGCGCTCTCGCGCTCGGCGGGAGCGTAGGCAAAGGGCTCCTGGGTGAGGACCAACCCGTCGTGCTCGCCGCCGGCCGAAGTTTCGGTCGGCTCGTTCACACGCACGAGGGGAAAGCCACCCTGGAGGATCCAGCTGTCCATGATGTCGCGCACCGGTTCGCCGCTGGCGGCCTCGATCGCGTCCCAGAGGTCGGAGGTCTCGGTGTTCGAGAGGCGATGTTCGAAGAGGTACCGTCGGACCCCGTCGCGGAAGCGCTCAGAGCCGAGGTACTGCTCGAGCATGCGCAGGACGCCGGCCCCCTTCTGGTAGGTGAGGACGTCGAACATCCCCCGTGCCTCCTCGGGCGGGCCGACCGGGTACTCGACGGGGCGCGTGCTGTGCAGCGCGTCGGTCGCCATGGCCGCGTCGCGTTCCAAGCCGAAGCTGACCCAACGTCCCCACTCGGGGCGGAAGTGGTCCACGCACAACAACTCCATGAAGGTGGCGAACGCCTCGTTCAGCCATATGCCGTTCCACCATTTCATGGTGACCAGGTCGCCGAACCACATGTGGGCGATCTCGTGGGAGATCACGTCGGCAACTCGCTCGAGCTCCAGACGTGACGCGCGAGCCGGGTCGACTAGCAACACGGCTTCCCGGAATGTCACGCATCCCAGGTTCTCCATCGCCCCGAAGGCGAAATCGGGAATGGCAAGGAGATCGAGCTTCTGAGCCGGGTAATCGATTCCGAACCATTCGGTGAAGAACTCGAGGGCGTGCGCGGCCACCTCCAGGGCGAAGCCGGTGAGCATCTCCTTGCCCGGGACATGCACGACGCGCACTTCGACGCCATCCACATCGACCGGATCGGTGGCGACGAGCGGTCCGACGACGAACGCGACCAGGTAGCTCGACATCGGGATCGTGTCGGCGAAACGGACGCGCTGGGCGCCTCCTTCGAGCGGCGACGTGTCGACCACCACCCCGTTCGAGAAAGCCGCGAGATCCGCGGGCACGTCGAGGGTCACCGAGAACACCGCCTTGCGGTCGGGCTCGTCGAAGCACGGGAACGCGCGCCGGGCATCGGTAGATTCGAACTGCGTCGTGGCGATCGTGCGGTTCTGGCCGTCGGTGTCCTTGAACGTCGATCGGTAGAAACCGTGCAGCTGGTCGTTGAGGATCCCCGAGAACCCGATCGTGATCTCGAGCGGCCCGGCGGGACGGGGGTCGCGAAGCTCAAGGGTGAGGCGCTCTTGGTCGGCATCGAGCCTCACACCGGACGTTGTGGCTGCTCGATCTGCTCCGCTCACCGTCGCCCATTGCACGGTCAGCTTCGCCGCGTTGAGGAGGATCTCGGAGAGGCTGTCGTGGGCGGTGGCGGTGATGCGCACCTCTCCGCTGAACGTGCCGGCCTCCAGGTCCGGAGTGAGGCGAAGGTCGTAGCGGTGGGGCTCGACGGTGTAGGGGAGCCGGTGGGCTGTTGAGGGCTCCGTGCTCGATGAAGGCGCGCGATCGGTCATTCGATGCAGGCTATCTGCAAGGTGGGGTTGCGCCTCGAGGTGCGGGCGCCGCCAGCCGGGTGGGGACCCGGCCGGCACCTCGATGGGCACTCAGACGAAGAGCCTGACGGACACGGTCGCTGCGTGCAGCACTAGGTTGCGTTGACGTGCAAGCTACGGATTCGTCCACCGGCGACGCGCGCCCGGGCACGGACGGGACCGTTGGTCGGCTCGATGTCGTGGCGGTGGGCTCGGCGTTGGTCGACGTGCTCACGAATGCTTCGGCCGACCTGCTCGAGCGTGTGGGACTGACGAAGGGCACGATGACCCTTGTCGACCTCCAGAGTGCCGCCAGGGTGTACCGAGAGATGGGGCCGGCCACCGAGGTCTCCGGAGGATCGGCGGCAAACACCGCTGTCGGAGTCGCGATGCTCGGAGGCAGGGCTGGATACGTGGGCAAGGTGGCCGCGGACGAGCTTGGCGAGGTGTTCGTCCACGACATCGGTGCGGCGGGGGTGGAGCTCGGCGTTCTGGCCCCGCCGAACGTGCCGGCGGACCCCTCGTCGGACCGGGCGACCGGGCGTTGCCTGGTGATCGTGACCGAGGACGGCGAACGGACGATGGCGACGCACCTGGGGGTGGCGTCCACCCTCGGGCCCGAGGACCTCGACGAGGAGCTCGTCTCGCGCGCGCGGGTGGTCTACCTCGAGGGATACCTGTGGGACGTGGAGGTGGCGAAGGCGGCGATGCGGCGGGCGATCGAGGTGGCGCATGCCTCGGGCGCCTTGGTGGCGATCACGGTCTCGGACCCGTTCTGCGTACGCCGCCACCAGCGTGAGTTCCTCGAGCTCCTCAGGTCAGACGTGGACGTGCTCTTCGCCAACGAGGAGGAGGCGCTGCTGTTGTTCGGTTCCCCCGGCTTCGACGCGGCGTTGTCGGCAGCAGAAGAGACTGGGCTGCTGACGGCGGTCACGAGAGGGCCCGCGGGCTCGGTGGTGGTCGGTTGCGCAGACCCGATCTTTGTTCGTGCCGAGCCGGTAGAGCGCGTGGTGGACACCACCGGGGCGGGTGATCTCTACGCGGCGGGGTTCCTCTACGGGCTCACCCATGGTCAGGACCCCGAACAGTGCGCCCGGCTCGGTGGCCTGTGCGCTGCAGAGGTCATATCCCACATCGGTGCACGCCCAGAGGTGGACCTGAGGGAGCTGACATCGTGAGTTCCCGGGAAGGTGGTGCGCGCTGAAAGCTGCTGTGGAGAAAACTGCCGCGGAGAACCCCTGGCTCGGGCGTCGTGTCATGTCCTACGCGCACCAGGGTGGCGCGTGGGAGGCCCCGTCATCGACGTTGTTCGCCATCCGTCGCGCGCTCGAATTGGGCGTCACCGGAGTCGAGCTCGACGTGCACGCGACTGCCGACCGCCAGCTCGTGGTGTGCCACGACGGGACCGTGGACCGCACGACCGACGGGCACGGGTCGATCCACGCCCTCACCCTCGCCGAGCTCCGATCGCTCGACAACGCGTACTGGTTCGTTCCCGGTGGCGAGGAGAGAAAAGGGCTCCCGTCCGGTGCCTACAGCTTTCGCGGACGCGCGCCTGGTGATCGTGACTTCTGCGTCGCCACGCTCGAAGAGGTCTTGGACCTGATGGACGACCACCCCAAGGTCGCCCTGAACCTGGACATCAAGGCGACTGCCCCCGTGGTCGAGCCGTACGAGGACCTGCTGGCGCATTCCCTGGCGCGCCACGGTGGGACGGAGCGGGTCATCGTGGCCTCGTTCGTGGACGTCGCCACCGAGGTGTTCAGCGGTATTGCCTCGGACGTGGCGACCTCAGCAGGGATGCTCGCGGTGACGGCGTTCTGGCGTGCCGTGCACCAGGGGGAGCAGCCGCCCCCGATGCGCCATGCCGTGCTCCAGGTCCCAGGGGTGCGAGGGGACCTGGTCGTGGTCGACGAGCGGTTCGTAGAGGTCGCGCACAGCTGCGCGCTCGCTGTCCACGTGTGGACCATCAACGACGAGAAGGAGACACAGCGCCTGTGTGACTTGGGCGTCGACGGGATCATCTCGGATCTGCCGACGCGGCTCGTGGCGCTCCTGGCTGAACGGGGCCTCGCCTACCGGTCCTGACCTGGGCGAAGGCCGGCTCAGCCGCGTCCTGCGTTCGGCCGCTTGCCGTGGTTGGCCTTCTTCTTGCTACGCGTCTTGCGTTTGGAGGTGCGCTTCGACATCGCTCTTCGTTTCTTCGCCTCACGGCTGATCGCTCGTCGGCTGGTTCCTGCCAAGCCGGGAAGCCACGCCCGTAGCGCAGCCTCATCCCCGCAGAACGCTACCAGCCCCGGTTACCGGCCCCGGCTCCCTCGCCCCGGCCGGCCCCGGCCCCCTCGCCCAGCCGGGCGAGTAGCGTTTTCGAAAATGGAGCGGCTCGGCGTGGTCGGTCTTCCCAACGCTGGCAAGACGTCGCTGTTCAACGCCCTGACTGGCGCATCGGCACCGGTGGCGCCGCGCCCGTTCACCACCACCGAGACGGTCTTGGGCTCTGCTCCGTTGCCCGACGCGCGGCTCGACGCTCTCGCAGCGATGAGTGCCAGCAAGAAGGTCGTGAGAGCGGTGGCGGAGCTCGTCGACATCGCCGGGCTCGTACCCGGTTCGTCGACCGGAGAGGGTCTGGGCAACCGCTTTCTCGCGGGGATCAGAGAGGTGGACGCGATCTGTCTCGTGCTGCGCGCCTTCGAGGACCCCGAGGTGTCCGGGGACACCGACCCGCTCGAGGCGCTCGGCGCGTTGGAGCTCGAGCTGGTCCTGGCGGACGTCGAGACCATCGAGGCCCAGCTCGACAAGCGGCGACGCGCGGCCAAGTCCGACAAGTCCCTGGCGCCGGAGATGTCGGCGATCGAGGCGGCACTTGGGGCGTTATCTGCCGGAACACCGCTCTACAGGGCCGAGCTCGACCCCTCCCGGCGCGCTCTGCTGAAGGGCCTGTTCCTGCTCACCGACAAACCCGTGCTGGCTGTCGTGAACCTCGGAGAGGACCAGCTACCCAAGGCGGACGCGTTGGTCGGACCGGTGGCTGACGAGCTGGGAGGGCACGGCGAGGCTCTCGGGGTGTGTGTGCAGCTCGAGGCGGAGGCGGCGCAGCTGGCCCCGGCCGAGCGCGCGGAGCTTCTCGAGGGGCTGGGGCTCGGGGAGGGAGCTCTGGCCAGGGTGACACGCGCCGCCTACCACCTCCTCGGGCGTCGGACCTTCTTCACGACCGGTGACAAGGAGTCACGTGCATGGGCTTTTCGTTCCGGAGCCACAGCGCCGCAATGCGCGGGCGTGATCCATTCCGATCTCCAGCGCGGCTTCATCCGCGCGGAGGTCATCCGCTGGGACGCTTTGATCGAGCTCGGGTCGTGGTCAGCGGCCAAGGCGGCCGGGCGCCTGCGCGTCGAGGGCAAGGACTACCACGTGGCCGACGGCGACGTGCTCGAGATCCGGTTCAACGTATAGACGGCCATGGACGTGAACGACATATGAACGACAAGGCCCGAGTGACACCCACCGCGTGGCTGTTGCGAGACGGTGACGTGCTGGCGGCCGCCGAGGTGGCTAGTACCTACTCGGCGAAGATTCGCGGCCTGCTCGGCCGGTCCGGGTATGACGGGGCGCTCGTCTTGAAGGGCACGCGTTCGGTGCACACGATCGGCATGCGCTTCCCCATCGACGTAGCCTTTCTGGACCGCGAGCTCGCGGTCCTCGACGTCGTTCACCTGCCCCCGTGGCGCATGGCCATGCCGAGGCGACGGGGTCGCAGCGTGCTCGAGGCGGAGGCCGGCTCGTTCGAACGATGGCGGTTGCGTGCCGGGGACCGCCTGGAGCTGCACGAGATCAGTTGAGCGTCCCCGCAGGCCAGCTGGTCCTCGTGTCCACTCCGATAGGGAACCTTGGCGACCTCTCTGCGCGGGCGGTCTCCACGCTCGGCGCGGCCGACCTCATCTGTTGCGAGGACACCCGTCGCACGAGGGAGCTGCTCTCGCACGCCGGGGTCAGAGGACGTCGCCTCGTCTCGCTGCACGCGCACAACGAGGCATCGCGTGTCGATCAGGTGCTCGCTCGCCTGGCGGCGGGGGAGTCCATCGTGGTGGTAAGCGACGCGGGAACCCCCTCTCTATCGGATCCCGGTGCTCGTCTGGTCGCGCGCGTTGTGGAAGCAGGGTTCGAGGTCAGCGCGGTTCCCGGCCCCAGCGCTGCTCTGACGGCGCTGGTGACGAGCGGTCTTCCCACCGATCGTTTCTGCTTCGAGGGATTCCTCCCGCGCCGGGGAGCCGATCGCAGGCACCGGCTCGACGAGCTGGCCGCCGAGGCACGGACGGTCGTGCTCTACGAGGCGCCCGGGCGCCTTGTGGGCACCCTCATCGACCTGGCAGCCGCTTGTGGTGGGGACAGGCCCGTGTCCGTTGCGCGCGAGCTGACGAAGCTCCACGAGGAGGTCTGGCGAGGATCCCTCAGTGATGCCGCCGAGGCTTTCGCTGCGGCCGCGGTGCGCGGCGAAGTCGCCATCGTCCTGGGCGGGGCCCCGAGCATCCCGGGAGCGCGCGACACGGAGGTGCTCGGGTCGTTGCGCCGCAGGCTTGTCGCTGGGGACAGCGCTCGTGACGCCGCCGCGGCGGTGGCCGAGGAGTTGGGTGTGGCCCGCCGGCGCGCCTACGAGCTCGCCGTCTCTCTTCGCAACGCCGACAGGGCCACCTCGGGCGTCAATGCGACGCGAAGCGCCCCGGTAGAGGTGGAAGAGGGAGGAGAGGAATAGGAAGCCGGCCGACCATGCTGTAAGTGACGAGGAACGGGCACATGTCGAGGTTCAGCTTCACAAAGGACAAGAGCCAGGCGCCGCCGGTAGAGCCCGGCGAGGCCCCCGACGGTCTCGGGGTGGCCACCTTTGCCGCAGGCTGTTTCTGGGGGGTGGAGGACTTTTTCAGGTCGGTGCCCGGCGTGGTCGACGTGGTCTCCGGCTACACGGGAGGTTCTGTGCTCCGGCCCACCTACGAGCAGGTGTGCTCGGGGTCGACCGGGCACGCCGAGGCCGTGCTCGTGGCATACGACACCGCCAAGGTCTCCTACGAGGAGCTGCTCGATGAGTTCTGGCGTCACCACGACCCGACCACTGCGAACCGTCAAGGGCCTGACGTCGGGACCCAGTACCGCTCAGCGGTCTTCGTCCACGACTCGGACCAAGAACGCCTGGTACGCGAATCTCTGTCGGCAGTCCAGGAGCGTTTCGGGCGCCCGGTCGTCACCGAGGTCGTCCCCGCAACCACCTTCTGGCCTGCCGAGGTCTACCACCAGCACTACGCCGAACGCACCGGTCACGGCGCCTGCCACGTGGCCAACTGGTGAGGGCCCGACCAACCTAGAGGGCCGGGCCAACCTAGAGGGCCGGGCCAACCTAGAGGGCCGGGCACAGACGTGGTCGCCGTTGCGGGAGGAGCTTGAGGCGGTCGGTACGCTACGGCGGTGCCCCGGTTCTACGTGACCACACCCATCTACTACGTGAACGATGCTCCGCACGTCGGGCACGCCTACACCACGGTGAACGCGGACGCGTTGGCACGATGGCACCGCCTGGCGGGCGACGAGGTCTTCTTCCTCACCGGGACCGACGAGCACGGTGACAAGGTGGCCCGCGCGGCGAAGGAGAACGGGGCCTCACCGACGGACTGGGTGGACGCCACCTCGAGGCGCTTCGTCGAGGCCTGGAGGGGGCTCAACATCTCGAACGACGACTTCATCCGTACGACCGAGCCTCGCCACCGTGTCGCCGTCCAGAGTTTCCTCCAGCGCGTCTACGACAACGGGTTCATCGAGCTCGGCACCTACAGCGGCTGGTACTGCGTGGGATGCGAGGAGTACAAGGACACCTCGGACCTTCTCGAGGGTCGAGTCTGTCCTCACCACCGGCGACCGGTCGAGTGGCTCGAAGAAGAGAACTACTTCTTCAAGCTCAGTGCCTTCTCAGAGCGGCTTGTCGACTTCTATGAGCGCCACCCTGACGCGATTCGCCCTCCAGGCCGGCGGAACGAGGTGCTCGGTTTCATAAAGGGCGGGCTTCAGGACATCTCGATCACCCGCACCTCCACGACTTGGGGAGTTCCAGTGCCCTGGGACGCGGCGCACGTCTTCTACGTCTGGTACGACGCGCTGATCAACTACGTGACCGCTATCGGGTACGGCCAGGACGACGAGAGGTTCGTGTCGTGGTGGCCGGCTGTCCACCACTTATTGGCGAAGGACATCGTCCGATTCCATTGCGTGTGGTGGCCGGCCATGTGCATGGCGGCCGGCATCGATCCCCCGGGACATCTCGTGGTCCACGGCTGGCTCCTCGTGGGTGGAGAGCGTCTGTCGAAGACTCGGATCGCCAGCGCGGCCGGCAACGCCGACAAAGCGGGTCCACTCTCGCTCACAGAGATAGCGCCAGAAGCGTTGACCGAGGACTTCGGGGTGGACGCGGTTCGCTATTTCCTCTTGCGAGACACCGCTTTTGGAGCCGATGGTGACTTCTCCTACGAGGGGATCACCTCCCGCTTCAACGCGGATCTCGCCAACAACCTCGGTAACCTGATGGCGCGTGTCGCCATGGTGGTCGCTTCGAAATGCAAGGGCGTCGGGCCCAAGCCTGATCCCGCCAGCCGGCTGCAGTCGGTGTCGGCTGGCGCGGTGGCCGACGCGATCTCCGCGTGGAACGACGCGCAGCCGCACCTCGCGCTCGAGGCGACGTGGCGGCTGATTCACGAGACCAACTCCGAGCTCGAGTCAGCCGAACCGTGGAAGTGCGAACCGGGACCAGTTGTCGACGCAGTGCTCGGGAGCGCGCTGGAGGTGTTGCGCATCGTCTCTGTTTTGACATGGCCCGCGATGCCCGAGGTGTGCGCGGAGATCTGGCGACGTCTCGGGTTGCCAGGGTCCCCGGATGGTTGCAGGGTCCCGGCCGACACGGCTTGGGGTGGATATCCGGGAGGCTTGGTCGTGGAGAAGGGAGCGGCGTTGTTCCCGCGCCGGGCCCGCTGAAGGTTGTGACTGGCCGTGTTGGCGAAGTACGTCATCGTTTCGTTGATTGTCCCGTGAGCCAGCCGTGAGCCAGCCGATGTATTGGATCGACTCTCACTGCCATCTTCAGCACGAGTACCGCCCGGAGGCTACGAGCGTCCTGGAGGCGGCGGGCGAAGCCATCGAGTCAGGCGTTGGGGGCCTGGTATGCGCGAGCACGGGAGCCGGCAGCTCGTTCGAGGCGCTCTCGGTGGTCGAGCTGCTCCGTTCGAGCACCGGACCTGCTCAGGGTGCCTTTGAGGCCTGGGCGACGATGGGGCTCCATCCCCACGACGCCCGCCTTGGTTTGGGGGAGGTGCAGGCCGTGCTCGAACGGGCGCTCACCGAGCGACCCGGAGTCGTGGTGGCGGTGGGCGAGTGTGGACTCGACTACCACTACGACAACTCGCCACGCGACGTCCAACGGCAAGTCTTCGCCGAGCAGGTCGCGCTGGCTCGCATGCACGACCTTGCGTTGGTGGTGCATTCGCGCGACGCGTGGGAAGACACCGTGGACGTGCTGAGAGCGGAAGGCGTTCCTGAACGGATAGTGATGCACTGCTTCACCGGCGGGCCCGATGTCGCGCGGCGCTGCCTGGATCTCGGTGCGTATCTCTCGTTCAGTGGGATCGTGACGTTCAAGAATGCGGTTGATGTTCGCGACGCGCTCGAGCTTTGTCCGCTCGAGCGGCTTCTGGTGGAGACCGACGCTCCGTTCCTCGCGCCCGTTCCGCATCGCGGCGAGCAGAACAAGCCGGCGTGGGTGGCGCTCGTGGGCGAAGCGGTCGCGCAGGTGAAGTCGCTGCCTGTTGGAGATGTCCTTGCCTCGACGGTTGCAGCGACCCGCGCGGTCTTCGAAGTGGGTTGACAAAGCGCTATTCGCATCGCGCTCTCGGAGAGAGCGTTGTATCAACATCGTGCCAACTTCTCTTCGATGAGGCAAACTCGCAGCACATCGGAGCGGTCACATCACCTGTTGGGCCACGTTTGTGCTGTTGGCTCCGTATGTGATCTGCCGATTTACCAGGTAGTACGCGTCTTTTTCCACAGGCTTTCGTTCTGGATCGGGGTCTCCGCCACGAGGTTCACGTTTCGTGACGAGAACCGTTGCACGCAGAACTCGAGTTGATGCGCGCGAAACGGTTCGTCTAGCTTCGCTGCTGATCCCGACGCAGTCCAAGTACGAGTCCGCGGAGGAAGGACGGAGTTCTGAGGACGCAAAGAAGCGCCGGGGGGCGGCAGCTCGTCTTTCGGCTGGGGCTTTGCGTTGCCTTGGTGCTGGTGCCGCTCCTCCTGCTCTCAAGCCCTGCGAGTGTGCTGTCGCGAAAGCTGGACGCGTCGGCGCGACTCGATCGCGCCGCCACGCGCTCGCGCCGCCAGCACACGCGCGTGTCCACACCCATCACCCCGTGGACCACTCAGTTCGCGCTGACCGACTACGCCTATCACGCAGAGCGTGTGGCGGACGCTACGACTACCACCAGCACCACTCTCGCTGCGCCGCCCGCGGTCGCAGTGATATACGTTCCCCCGCCACCCACCACCGTGCCGCCGCTACCGACCACGACCGCCACCACTGCTCCGCCACCTCCTGCCGCCCCGGCGGACGAGGAGACCGGAGGGGCCTCGTGGTACTGGGCTAGGGCGGGAACCTGCGCCAGCCTGCACATCGCCTTGGGCACAGCGGTGAGGGTGACGGACCTGTCCAACGGTCGCTCGACCACCTGCACGGTCGAGGATCGCGGCCCCACGGTGCCGGGGCGCATCATCGACCTGTCCGGGCAGACCTTCTCGCAGCTGGCGGAGCCGTCGACGGGAGTCATCGAGGTGCGCATCAGCTGGTGATCTGTCCCCGCGGGGGAGCCGGTCACGGCAGAATCGCGCGATGGCGCTGACCCGTCGCGAATTGAAGGAGCTGCTCTGCGCGCAGGGCCTGCGCCCGAGCCGGGCACTGGGCCAGAACTTCGTCGTGGACCAGAACACGGTGCGCCGCGTAGTCCGCCTGGCCGAGCTCGAGCCAGGAGAGCGGGTGGTGGAAGTGGGAGCGGGGCTGGGAGCGCTCACCCTCGAGCTCGCCCGTAGCGGAGCTCGCGTGACAGCGGTCGAGCTGGACCGGCGCCTCGTGCCGCTTCTTCGAGAATTGGTGGAGCCGTACCCGGTGCGTGTGGTGGAGGCCGACGCGCTCAGTATCGAATGGAACACGCTGCTGCACGACGACACGCTGTTGCAGGATCAGCTTGGGAATCCGGAAGCTGCGCAGATGAGCCGATGGAGCCTCGTCGCGAACTTGCCCTACAACATCGCAGCCCCCGTGGTGCTGCGCGTCCTCGACGATGCACAGATGGTGCGCTCGATGCTCGTGATGGTTCAACGAGAGGTCGGTGAGAGATTGGCCGCCGTTGCGGGGAGTTCCTCCTACGGAGCGGTATCGGTGAAGGTCGCCTATCACGCAACGGCACGTGTGGTAGGCGCGGTACCCCCCTCTGTCTTCGTCCCGCGACCACGTGTCTCTTCGGTGTTGGTTCGGATCGTTCGCCGCCCAACCGTCGCGGTCGATCCCGCTGTGGTGGCGCCCGAGCGGTTGTTCAGCGTGGTACGTGCAGGCTTTGCCCATCGTCGGAAGATGCTTCGCGGCGCCCTGGCGGATGTGGTGACCCCTGAAGCCTTCATCTCGGCGGGGGTGAACCCGCGTGCGAGGGCACAGGAGCTTTCGATCGAGCAGTGGGGGAGACTCGCCGCGTACGACCTGGGAACGTCTCGACCATGACCGACGCGGAGGTCTGCACCGTCCTCGCGCCCGCGAAGCTCACCGTGTCTCTGCATGTCACCGGCGTGCGGGGCGACGGTTACCACCTACTGGACGCCGAGATGGTGAGCATCAACCTCGCCGACACCCTCGAGTTCGCAGAGGGCGGCGGGATTACGGTGGTGGACGAGGTGGTCGGAGGGCTGGGTGTCACCGAGGTTCCCTCTGGCGAACAGAACCTGGTGAGCCGGGCGCTGGGCCTGTTGGGACGCAGCGCGGCGGTTCGGCTGGTGAAACGGATCCCTTCCGCAGCGGGCCTGGGCGGTGGCTCCGCAGACGCGGCCGCGGTGTTGAGGTGGGGAGGCCGGGCCGACGTCACGCTCGCGGCGCGACTCGGCGCAGACGTGCCGTTCTGCCTTGGTGGAGGGCGCGCGCGTGTGAAAGGTGTCGGCGAGATCGTCGAGCCCCTGGCCTTCGAAGACCGTGACTTCGTGCTTCTTGTGCCCCCGCTGGCCGTGTCGACCGCGGCGGTTTACCGGCGATGGGACGAAAGGCGTGAGCGGGGCGCCGACGACGCCGGTGATGACGAGGCAGATGGGATCGGCAACGACCTCGAGGCGGCCGCCTTGGAAGTGGCACCAGAGCTCGCCCGTTGGCGCAATTGCTTCCACGAAGCCACCGGCGTGCGTCCTCGCCTGGCGGGAAGCGGATCGGCGTGGTTCGTGGAAGGCAGAGCCACTTCGACGGGGCTCGAGCACCGTAGTTTCCTGAGGTTGGGACGAGAGCGAGCCGCTGTGGTCCCAGTGCACACGATTCCGGCTGAGTCCGTTCGCTGAAGGACTACTTGCCCGCCGCGCGCCGCTGCCAGCGGGTTGCTTTCAGCATCTTCTTGTGCTTCTTCTTGCGCATGCGCTTACGGCGCTTCTTTATGAGCGATCCCATGTCGTGTGCTGTTCAGCTCCGCCCTCGTCGCGGTGCAGACTGGCTCCGCCAGCCTGCCGAGCCAGAGCCTCTAGGCTCGGTCTCTTGTTGTGCGGCAGGATAGCGGGAAGCGTCCGGTCGATGCCAAGCTGGTTCGGACCAGCGAACTTTCAAAGTGAGCCTTCAAACCCTTGGCGGGTAGTTCAATTGGCAGAACGTCGGCCTTTGGAGCCGGATGTTGGAGGTTCGAGCCCTCCCCCGCCAGCGCACTTCTGCGAGCGAGAGAGCTCATGCTCGCGCCAGGCGGTGTTCGAAGCAGTTCCGTTCGTCGCGGTCAGTTGACTGGGATTCGCAGAGTCTGCAGGACGAAAGCAGGTGCGAGAGCGAGCCGGAGGCGCATGACCTCGTCGCAGTGAGCGCAACGTTTGCCGAGCGGGGTGATGCGGCACGCCATCACTCCGGCGAGATGTGGCTCTCCGTAGCCTGTGCAGCTGTTGCCGTCGAGCTCCTCGGAGCAGTAGGCGACCTCCCCGTCTCGGTGCAGCACCAGGCACCCGTTGCATATCGCCATGACCAACTTCTCGGCATGGAGGTCGGCGCGCTTGAGTTACGTCGCGCTGCGTGGTCGGAGGTCAGCGGAAGTCGCGCGATACGGGGACGGGAGCTCCGAGGTCGAGGGGAGTGATTCTTTCGGCCACCACGCTCACGGCCCCCTCTGTGCGCTCGAGCCGGCCACGCACGAGCAGGGCTGGTGAGTGGCGGGCCACGTGGCGCCAGCGTTACCAGGCGCCCGGCGAGCAGATCACGTTGACCATGCCCGTCTCGTCCTCGAGGTTCAAGAACACGGTTCCCTTGGCGCTCTCGGGGTGCTGGCGATGGGTCACCACGCCACCCACCAGCACCCGGCCGTCGGTCTCGGCGCCGAGAAGATGGCCGGCGGGTACGACTCCTAGGGAGTCGAGATGAGCTCGGGCCAGCTCGACGGCGCTTGCCCCTACGGTGAGCCCGGTGGCCCAGACGTCGGCTGCCGTCTCCTCGAGAGGAGTGAGAGCGGGCAACCGGGGAGCTGCCTCTCCTACGACGAGGCCCGGTAGGCGTCCGAGCGTGGCCTCGGAGACAGGCCCCGCCGCCCACAAGGCGTGCCGTCGCGCGTCGGCGGATCCTGCGAGTGACGTTCCCGCGGGAACGTCCGAGGGGAGGAGTGAGGTTTCCGCGGAAACGCCCGGCACGGCTCTGGGCAACCTGGGACCCTCGCGCGCCGGCAACCCTTCGAGGGCGCCGGCGGTGGCGAGGGCTTCCACCTGCACTCGGCCTACACCTGCACGGCGGACCAAGTCTTCGATCGATGTGTAGGGGCGGTGCTCGGCGACCTGCTCTGCGAGCTCGGTGCCGATGGAGCGCACCGAGGAGATCCCCAACCGGACTGCTGGCTGTGCTCCTGGCGCCGACGGCGCCCGTACCTCTTCCAGCTCCGGTTGCCGGTCGGTCTCCCACTCCAAGGTGGCCTCGGCACCCGAGAGGGCGACGTGGGGACGGTGTACGACGATGCCGTGGCGGCGGGCATCGGTCACCAACGACTGGGGCGACCAGAACCCCATGGGTTGTGAGTTGAGCAGGCCAGCACAAAGAGCGGAGGGGTAGTGGAACTTCAGCCAAGCGCTCGAGTACACGAGGTAGGCGAAAGAGACAGCGTGGCTCTCGGGGAAGCCGAAGTTCGCGAAAGCGGCCAGCTTCTCGAAGATCTCCTCGGCCACCGTGCCGTTGATCTCCCGCTCGGCCATGCCGGAGAAGAGGCGCTCTTTGAGACGTGCCATGCGCGCCCCGGACCGCTTGGCGCTCATGGCCTGGCGCAGCTCGTCAGCCTCGGCAGGGCTGAAGCCTGCAGCGTCGATTGCGACCTGCATGAGCTGCTCCTGGAAGAGCGGCACCCCCAGCGTCTTGGAGAGAGCCCTTTCGAGCAAAGGGTGAGGTGGGTCGGGAGGCTCTAGGCCCTGGCGGCGACGGATGTAGGGGTGGACCGAGCCACCTTGGATGGGACCCGGACGGATGATCGCCACCTCCACCACCAGGTCCGCGAAGCACCGGGGTCGGATCCGGGGCAGGGTGGCCATCTGGGCGCGGCTCTCCACCTGGAATACCCCGACCGTGTCGGCCCGGCACAACATGTCGTAGACCGCTTCTTCCTGAGGGAGCATCGCCAGGTCCAGCTCGACGCCGTGACCTACCCACACCAGGTCTACGGTTTGGTGCAGGGCCTCGAGCATGCCGAGGCCGAGCAAGTCGAACTTCACCAAGCCCACAGCCGCGCAGTCGTCCTTGTCCCACTGCAGCACGCTTCGTCCCGGGTGGCGGGCCCACTCCACAGGGCACACCTCCACCACCGGCCTGTCGCAGAGCACCATCCCGCCCGAGTGCAGGCCCAGATGCCGCGGGAACCCGAGGACCTCATGGGCGAGACCCACCAGCGGTGCAGGCATCGCCGACCCGGTTCCGAGCGACCCGGTTCCGAGCGACCCGTTCGGGAGCATCTTGTTGCTGAGGGGTCCGTGGTCGAGGGACTTGGCCCACCCGTCGACCTGATCCGGCGCGTAGCCGAGCGCCTTGCCCACGTCACGCACAGCGGAGCGAGGTCGGTAGGTGATCACGTTGGCCACCTGGGCGGCGCAGTGACGGCCGTATCGCTCGTAGACGTAGGACATGACCTCTTCGCGCCGGCCCGACTCGATGTCTATGTCGATGTCCGGCGGCCCGTCACGTTCTGGCGACAAGAAGCGTTCGAACAAAAGCCCCAGTCCCACCGCGTCCGCCCGGGTGATGCCGAGCGCGTAGCAGACGGCGGAGTTGGCGGCCGAACCGCGGCCCTGGCAGTAGATGTCGCTGCTGCGGCAGAACTCGACGATGTCCCACACGACGAGGAAGTAACCGGCGTATCCGAGAGTGCCGATCACATCCAGCTCGTGGTCGATCTGGGCCCAGGCGCCCGGGACGCGCTCGGCGTCGCGCGGTCCGTAGCGCTCAGTGGCACCGCCGGCTACGAGCTCTGTCAGCCAGCTTTGCTTGGTGTGCCCGCGCGGTACCCGGCAGTCGGGGAGGCCAGGGGTGACCAGATGGAGGTCGAAGGTGCACGCCCGCCCGAGCTCAGCGGCGCGGGCCACGGCCCCCGGCCAGCGAGCGAAGCGGCGTTCCTGTTCGGCACCTGAGCGCAGGCAGGCGGTGGCCGCCGCCGGCAGCCAGCCCTCGAGCTCGGCCAGCGGCCGCCCGGCTCGCACTGCTGCGAGCGTGGTGGCTAGCGGGCGCCGTGCGGAGTTGGCGTAGTGGACGTTGTTGGTGGCGATGAAGTCGACTCCAGCTCTGCACGCGATCTCCGCCAGGGCGTCGTTGCGTGCCGTGTCCAGAGGATCGCCGTGGTCCCACAGCTCCACTGCCACGTTCTGGCTACCGAAGGCGCAGATGAGCCGGTCGAGCTCGCGTGCGGCGGCGGAGGGGCCGGCGGTGGTGAGGGCGCTGGGGACAGATCCCTTGCGGCAGCCAGTCAGAACCAGCCAGTGCCCGGTGCCCTCCCCGTCGTTGCGGCTCAGTGTCTCGAGCGTGAGCGAGGGGCGGCCCTTCTCACCGCCCGCAAGGTGAGCCTCGGCGATTGCCCGGCTGAGGTTCGCGTATCCCTCGGGATCGCGCGCCAGGACCACCAGATGAGTGCCGGGAGGATCGGGCGCGCCGGTGCGGGGTCCAGTTGCGTGGGGGCCACCGGTACGGGAGGAGCAACCGGCGAGGGTGAGCTCGGAGCCGAAGACCGGCGCCAGACCCAGCATCCGTGCCGCTTCGGCGAAGCGGACTACGCCGTAGAAGCCGTCATGGTCGGTGAGGGCTATGGCGTCCAGCTCCAGACGTGCCGCCTCGGCCACGAGCTCCTCGGGATGCGAGGCGCCATCTAAGAAGCTGAAGTTCGAGTGGCAGTGGAGCTCCGCGTAGGAGGTTCTCATCTCGATCGGGTGTCGGTGGGGTCTGTGTTGCAGGGCGGTCAGTCGTAGATGCCTTCCACCCACCAGCCGTGCCGGCGGGCGAGCAGGTACGCGGGTCCAACGGCGGTGACGACCTGTACCCGGGCCTGACGGCTGCGGCCTCGCTTGGACCACCAACGCTCGTCGGAGGGCCAGGGCCCTGCCCATCCGACCACTTCTGACCAGGGACCTCCGGCCACCGACAGACGGGCCGGAGCAGCACTGGCGATTCCCCCACCGGTGACCGCGACCGGGCGGCCGGCAGCGTCGAGAAGCTCGGCCGGCAGTTTCCTGGCGAGCACGATTACGGGGGAAGGTGCAGGGAGCTGTCCCGGCCACGGGGGTGAGGTCGTGACCGAGGAGGTAATGCCAACCTCAGCACGTTTCCGCGGAAACGTCTCCGGCCGGAACGTGCCCCCGCAGGTGCTCCACGCGACGAGTCGGGCCCGTTCGGCCGGGCCCCGTCCGCCCTGAAGCCGACCCTGCACCACGGCCTCAGGGTGAAGGAGCCTCTGCACAGCCATCACCGCCTTCGCCGCTCGGGCCTCGGCCCCGGCAGCTCCGCCGAAGAACCCCGCCTGGTGTGCCGGCGCGTCAAGAGCAGCCGACTCTTCCCCGGCTGCCGGAGGACGGTGGGGGAGGCGGGGGCAAAGCCGCGACCCCGGCAGCTCCCCCTCGGTCCCGGCGGCCACCGCGCGGCAAGTGGCACCGTCGATGCCGAAGCGGGCCAGCACGTGGTGGGCGGAGAGGTCGGCGAAGGCACCCAGGGTGCGGATCCCCAGACGACACAGGAGGTCGGCCAGCTCGGGTCGGTCGAGGACCGTGACCGGCCAGGGGGCAAGGAAGACGGGGGTGGCCTCGGGTGCCACGATCACAGGGCCCCGGCTGGAGTCGTTCAGCGCGCTGCGGGCTGCCAGTGTGGCGGCGAACAGGCCATCGCCCACACCGACGCCAGCTGTCACGGTGCCCGTCTCCTCGAGCCCGGAGTTGCCCGCGTCGAAGAGCCCACACCCTGACGGCTCTATCCGCCGGGGCTCTAAGTCGACCCTCTCGATGCCCACAAGTGCCCTGGCCACCAGGGTGGCCAGGGCACTGTCACCGCCGAAGTACCGGGAGGGTCCTCGGGTGGGCACAGCGCACAACCCGGGCCGCGGCACGTCGATATGGGGGGAGAACCCGCCTACCGCAGCCAACACGCGGGCGAATACTCGAACCTCGCGCCCATGCTCTTGTTGCTCGAGCAGGTCAGGACACCACACGACCAGCAGCCGCTCCATCACCGGCCCTCCTTATTCATTCCTTTTCTTCTCTGCACTCATTCCTTCTCTCTTCTCTCCCTCACCTTCTCCTCCACCCTCTTTTGTGGTCGCTTCCTCTCTCCGTCTTCAGTTGGAGGTTCCACCACCTCCAAAGTCCTGGTGATCTCCTCTGTGAGCTGTTCGTTCTCTCGAGCCTCGGCCACGGCGCCCGACGGTGCTGGCAACCACAGGGCCGCACGGACCGGCCTGGTCGCGATACGCCTGCCGGTCGCAACCACCTCCACCCGGCGTCCCCTTAGGTGGCCGTAGCCTGTTCCTACCCCGTGCCACACCCCGGTCGTTACCGCCAAGCGGAGCTCAGGCCCTTCGGACCACCAAGCCCGCGTGCTCAGCACGATCAGCACCGTCTGGCGCTCGCGGGCGCGCGCTACCAGGTGGCGGGCCACCTGAGGTCGCGCTTGCCAGGGTGGGCGCACCAGCACGGCGTCCATGCCGTCGATCAGGGCGGCAGTCACCTCTGGCCAGGTCCCTCCCGGTCGGGACAGCGCAGCTCCTGGCTCGTTGAGCAACGGAACGATGGCCAGATGGCCGAGGTCGATCCCGAGCTCGGCCATCGACAGGACTCCGGGGTCGGCCGTACCCACAGCCGCGCACCACGACCCGGTGGCCGAGGCTGCGGCGAGCAAGGCGAATGCCAGGGTGGTGGCTCCACCGGCACCAGGCCCGGTGGGCTCGCCCCCCGGGCAGTCGTGCGCGCGATCAGCGACGTCGACCGCCACGACTGTGCCCCGCTGCAGTCCCTCGCCGGGGAACAGTGGACCCAGCGGGGTCAGCAGGGGAAGCAACCGGTCCCGTTGAGCGGAGGTCGGCCTAACCCGCGTGGCAAGGGCTCCGACAATTCCGGGACCACCGTTACCAGGACCACTCAGGGTGGTCTTGCGCGAGCCGGAGAGGGTCACCCCTCGAGATTAGCGAACATACGTTCGGCTCAAAACTCGGGGGCTGTGTA
>PLIG01000234.1 GCA_003139255.1 Acidimicrobiaceae bacterium
TCAGGATTCGTGCGACAGCCTGAGGTCGCATTTATCGTACGGGACCGGACTGGACGGCTGCCGAGCCGGCGATCTGGGGCATGTGCGCAGCGACTGGGGTCCCGCCCTGATTGTTCGGCATCACCCGTCGAGTAGGTCGATGAGCCATCCCGGACTAGCCACGTCCGCTCCCAGAGCCTCGGCTCGCTGCCTGAGTGCACGATCTGCCGACACCAGCGTCACTTGACTGGTGGCGTCGGCAGTCACGGCAATGAGCGTGTCGTCACCACTGCCCTGCGCATGGAGGACTGTCACGCCGTCGGAGATGCCCGCCTCTACACCGCTGCGAGCAGCTCCTTCGAGGACTACAACAGTGGGTTCGGCGAGCCGACCCGCTGCCATCGCAGCACGAACTCGTTCCACGAACGCTAGGGCTGCTCCTGGTCGATCGCGCCACCACCCCGTCGGCCGAGACCCAACCACATTCGCTGCATCGATGAGAAGCACGACCCCAGTCTCACCGACAACCGGCGGTCGGGGACGCGGTGGTGGCCTCGTGGGGGGCGTGTTATTGGGCTACCTGCCAAGGTGAGCGGGGGAGGTCAGAGCTCGGGGGTCGGCGCGCTGCCGGCGATCTTCCACCCCGGCTTGCGAAGCCGATCCATGAGTAGCGGCGGAACGATCCCGATCACGAGTATCCCTCCCAGGATGAGGAGGGCGTAGAGCAGCCGGTTCGAGTGGCCGAACTGCGACGGGACGATGAAGCCGATGACCAGAGCGGCCACCGACGACACGGCGCCGACGAGACACAGGAGGCCGAGAGCCGGTGCACGGTACCCGCGGGCGTGGTCCGGCTGCTTCCGGCGCAACCTGACCGCTGCGATGAACATCAGCACGTACATGATGAGATAGATCTGCGTGGCCATCACGGCGAATATCCAGTAGGCACGCGAGACGTCCGGTATGAAGGCGTAGAGCAGGGCGATGACGGTGATCACGATCGCCTGTCCCGTCAGGATGCGTATCTCGATGCCATTGCGGTTCACCTTCTGAAAGAAGGGAGGGAGAAAACCCTGCTCGCGCCCGATCCTGAGCAGCCCCTCGGAGGGACCGTCGAGCCAGGCCATCATTCCTGCAAGGGCCCCGATCGCAAGAGCGATCGCGATCACCGGTACGGCGAACTTGATCCCGAAGTGCGCAAAGAGACTGTTGAAGGCTTGCATGACACCGGCCGTGAAGCTGATCTTCTTCTCGGGGATCACCCATGCGATCGCCAGCGTGGGGAGGATGAAGATGGCGAGGACGAGCGCCATGGCGAGGAAGATGGACCTTGGGAATTCCCGGCCGGGGTTCCGGAGGTCGTCAACATGCACGGCATTCACCTCGATACCGGCATAGGTGAAGAAGCTGTTGACGACCAGGACGATACTGGCGATACCCGTCCACGCCGGCAGGAGATGGTGCGTGTTCATCGGGGCAGCCGAGTGGTTTCCCTGCAGCAGGTAGGCGATGCCGAGAGCGACGAGGATTGCCCCCGGGATCAGGGTCCCGATCAGCGTCCCACTCGAGGAGAGCTTTGCCACGAGTCCAACTCCCCGCGAGGAGATCAACACGCCACCCCAGAACAAAACGATGATGACAACGGCGTTGTAGACGCCATTGGCGGCCAGGCTCGGATCGATGACGTAGGCGAGCGTCCCGGCGACGTAGGCGAGCAGGGCGGGATAATAGAAGATCGTCTGGGCAAACTCGCACCAGACGGCCAGGAGCCCCATCGGGGCGGACACACCTTCTCGCACCCAGTTGTAGACGCCACCCTGCCAGCCGGACGCCAGCTCCGCGGCGACCAAGGAGACGGGCACCAGGAACACGAATGCAGGGAGGACGTACAGGAACACCGAGGCGAGACCGAAGACCGACGTTGCCGGTGCGGACCCGAGATAGCCGACGGATCCCACCGTCATCATCGCCAACACCGTCCAGGAGATGTACCGCCGAGGGGGAGCCTTGGCCGTCCCGAGGGCCACACGGGTTGGCCCGTGGTCGGAGACGGCTCCCTCGGCAACCCTTGCCCGCGGCTGACGGCGTCTTCGTACCCACATGGACTACGGACCCACCTCTTCTCCTCGACCTATCGCCACGTTACGCGGCGCGAGCGACGCCGCCCGATCCGTCTGCACGTTCACGGGTCTCCGGCAAGCCGCCAGTGCCCGCACAGATCAGTGAATCGGGGCACGGCTCATATCCAAGCGGGGCATGCCCCCGGATGTGCCGGAGTGTCCCGCCCAACCGGCGATTGGGGACACGCCTCGAGTCGCCTCAAGCAGTTGTTCTGGGATGGTTTTGCGGTCGGTGAGGCGAGGAGCTAGAAGGAAGCGGGCATGGCAGATGCGGACCAAAGCGGTGTCCACTTGGAGGTGGCTTCCGGCATCACAACGTTGACCTTGGACCGGCCTTTGTCCCGCAATGCCTTCGACCTCGACATGGCGGAAGCTATTGCCGTGGCGATCGAGCGCTGCCGCTTCGACGACGCTGTGCGTGTGATGGTCCTCACGGGCGCTGGCGATGCATTCTGCGCTGGGGGCGATATGAAGGCTGCCGCGGCATACGTAGCCGAAGGTGGCGAGCCGCGTCAGTTCTTCATGGACCTGACGGTTTCCCTCCACCGGGCAGTCGTCGCCCTTCGCGGCATGCCGAAGCCGGCTATCGCTGCCGTCAACGGGATCGCGGCAGGAGCAGGCATGAGCCTCGCGATGGCCTGCGACTACCGCGTCGGCAGCAAGCGAGCCCGCTTCAAGCAGGCGTACACGTCAATGGGACTCGCACCTGATGGTGGATGGACGATGACCGTACCTTTGACCGTCGGCGCGGGCCGGGCGATGATGCTCCTTCTTGTCGACCCGATCATCGATTCTGACGAAGCATTCGCAGTGGGACTCCTTCACGAGGTCGTCTCGGATCGTGACCTCTTATCCCGGGCGAACGAATTCGGCGCCCAGTTCTTGGAAGGGTCGATGAGCGCCTTCGCGACGTCCAAACGGCTTGTCAATGAAGCGTTGGTCCCCGATCTCGAAGCGCAGCTCGAGCGTGAGCGCCAGGCGATAGCCACCCAGAGCGCGGGCGCGGACTTCTACGAGCGTCTGCAACGCTTTACACGGTGACGCGCCGGACTTGGACACGCCGAAACGCGTGCCCAAGAACCGCTTCGGCGTTTTGACTTGGCGTGCCAGATCGGCAAATCGGCGTCCAGGTCCAAAAATGCTCTCGCTCGGTTTGCCGTGTGCGGCTCGGGAGTAGGGCATCCGATCGCTCCTGGGAGGTGTTTCAGGTCGGTCGGCGCACGAGAGTGCCCGCCGAACCGGCGGTAGGGGACACCCTCCAAGTACCCGACGCTCCAAGGTGATTGAAGGGAGGTAAACCCCCTCAATCACGCGGGAGGGCCGAACGGTTGTGCTGTCAGCACGGCGCAAGATCGATGTCCCAGCTCTCCACGCGCAGTGGGGTGGCTCGTGACCGTGCTCTACGAGCCGGGAAGGGGCTCAAGACCTACAATCCTGTCTTTCATGGCCTTGACCAGTTCAGGGGAGTGCCCCTGCCAATCTGTGCACTCGTCCGTGACTCGCAGGGGCTCCTGCGAGCGATACGACTCCGTTGGGTTAGCCCCCTCCCTTGTCAGATTGGGGTCCGCCATGATCGGGCCGGTCGGTTCTACCGTGTAAATCCTGCCGGACCCTTCGCCGAGTGCTAGTTCTGCCCCCCAAGCGGCCGCATCCAGGCTGCTGGTCAGATAGACGTAGCCTGCTTTCTTCCGCGTACCAAAGTTCGAGCGATAGCCAGGCTCAATGAGGTCTCCTGGCTTCAGGTCAGCCCGTGTGCCGTGGTAGAGCCGCTGCCAACTCAGGTCGTTGGTGGCTGCCATCGGCCCACTCCTCTTACTACGCGGCTGCGCTCCCGCACCCTAGTGTGCCTCGGTCCAGCAGGCGCCGACGGCGGACGGGCGAATCACAACTCAAATCTCCACCGCTTCGGGTCGTTGCTCCGGAACGAAAGGAACCCCTTCTGCAATTGCAACAGGCTCGCGAATCGGTAAGTCGTTCGGTCTGCCGAGAGGAAGTTTGTCCACACGCCTCGAAGTGCCGGTCGGGGGCAGGCGCGAATACAGAATGCTGATACCGAATACCAGGACGAACCGGGCAACAACTCACGCCGAACGACGGCTACGCGCTTGCATTCGTCACCCGCGAACGAATGATATGTGAACCACTGGTGGGGCTGCCGTTCGCCCCGCTCATACGGAGCTTCGCTCGGACGCGTTCGTTTGGCCCCGGCACGACCTGAATCGGATTGTTGGACCCTTCAGGCCGTCTCGGCACCGACAGGATCGGATTCCCGGCACCCACAGCATCGCGCCTGGTCAAGCCCGCGATCGAGTAGATGGACCCTACGCCTTTAGCTGTGTTTGAGCTAGAACCAGCTGTCTTGCATCTCGGTACATACCGGCACCCGATCACGGGCGACGCCAAGCCACGCGTCGATCTTGGGGAGCTCATAGGCGAAGAAGTACCTCATCGCCGCCCGCTTGCCCTCGGTGATCGGATTGTTAGCTGGCGTTGTCGCCGCGACGATGTCGAGCCATATCCACGCAAGAACGACATGCCCGAAGCCCTGCATATACGGCGTCGCGTTGGCGAGCGCTTCTTCGCGGTTACCTGTGCTCCACGCCCCGGCGGTCGCTTCCCGGACCTTCTGCACAGCGACACTCAACTGGTCGCAGGAGCTTGCGAGCTCAGAGTGCTCCCGGGCGCGTTCGATCGTTCCAGTGATCTCTTCCTCGAGCAATCTCAGGCCTTCACCTTCATGCATGACGACCTTACGCCCGAGCAGGTCGAGTGCCTGAATCCCGTGCGTCCCCTCGTGGATCATGTTCAGCCGGTTGTCGCGCCAGAACTGCTCGACGGGGAAATCAGGGGTGTAACCCACCCCGCCGAGTACCTGGATCGCAAGATTGTTCGCTTCCAGACACCATTCGCTCGGCCAGCTCTTGACGATCGGGGTGAGCGTGTCAAGAAGGATAGAAGCCTTCCGCATTTCATCGGCTCCGCCGGTCTTCTGCTCGTCGAGCAACCGGGCGCAGTACAGGCAAAGTGCGATTGCCCCCTCGCTGTAAGCCTTCTGCACGAGCAGCATCCGTTTGACATCCGCGTGCTCGATGATCGGCACCTGCGGTTTGCTCGGATCCCTGCCCTCGAGCGTCATCGGCCGGCCCTGTGTGCGGGTACGGGCGTAGTCGAGGGACGCGGCGTATCCGGCGTATCCAAGAGCTGCAGCGCCTAGGCCGACCCTTATCCGGGCGGCGTTCATCATGTGGAACATTTGCCGCAGACCATCTCCCGCCTGCCCGACCAGGTAACCGACTGCTCCGCTCTTGCCCAGTGGCTGGTAGCTGCCGTCGCCGAAGCTGAGCGAGGTGTTCGGGATTCCGCGAAAACCAATCTTGTGGTTCAAACCGATCAGTGCCACATCGTTGTGCTCGGTCAACTTGCCGTCGAGGTCAACGAGGACCTTCGGAACGATGAACAACGAAATTCCACGCGTACCCGAATCAATTATACCGTCCGGGTTTGGTGTCTTTGCCAGGACGAGGTGGATGATGTTGTCGGTCAGGTCGTGTTCGGCGGCGCTGATCCACATCTTGTTGCCGGTGAGACGATATCTCGGCCCAAACGCGTCCCCCTCGAAGTCGTCACCGTCAGCGAGCGCCTTGGTCGTGATGTCGGCCAGTGATGAGCCGGCCTGTGGCTCGGACAAGGCCATCGTGCCTGTCCAGCGTCCTTCGAACTCACTGGTGGCGAAGATTTTCTTCTGCATGTCGGTTCCGTACGCCACGAGCAGCGAGGCATTTGACTCTGTCAGGACGTCGGGGCACATTGCGACCGCGGAGGCAGCAAAGAGGGTGTGGACGGCGAACTCAGCGATCTGGGGCAGCTGCATCCCCCCGTTCTCATGGTCCTGAGACGCCGGAAATATTCCGAACTCGACCAGGCTGTCCCAGGCGTCATGGGTCGCCTTAGGCAGGATCACGTGTTCGCCGTCGAAGCGCGGCACCTCGGTGTCGATGAGCCGGTTGTAGGGTTCGAACTTGTTCGCGGCAATGCGCTCGGCGGCGTGCAAGAGGTCGGTGATCGACTCCCAAGAATGATCTGCGAAACGGGGCCGTTGGAGCAGCTCATCGATCTTCAGCCAATCGGTTAGGAAGAACTCGAGGTTGATACGCAACTCACTGAGCATGGGGCGGGTCACTTTCGAATCGTTGTCGACGGTCTGTTGACTGCACTGTGGCTCCAGCGACGGGGTGGGTCGATACCGATGAATTATTCAAGATCTTCGCGTGTTGGTGCCGAAAATGTCATCCGGAGTCCTCACCTGGGAGTCCTTAGGGCGTGGAGATGGCGCCCAAGATACGCCGCTGCGTGTGTCGAGTTCACCTTCGCGGTCCCCTCGCTGAAGACCCGCACCGGACCGGGCCTCGACTGGGAAAGTCATTTGAGGGTCATTGGAGGGCGCGGCGCGGCGAATACCGCGTCCGTTACCGGATCGACGAGGCAGACGAGACCGTATATGTCCTCGACGTCGATTACAGAAGAGACGTGTATCGAAGATGAGCGAGTGAAGTGATGCTCACTTACCTCGCCCACCGGCTGCGATTTCGCCCTGCCGATTATCGGTGAACAGCCACGGTCGCGCCCGACATTGAGCAGGCTGCCGCTGTGGCGGCACCATATGCAAGCCTGGCTATCAGCGCTTTCGCCCGATCTGAGGCGCAAGTCGAGCAGGCTAGCGATGTCACCTCCGTTATATGAACCTGCGACTTTTCGCTGTTGATTTCGCGATCGCTGGGAGGAGATCACCCTCGGAGGCCGGGGAGGTTCGCCACCTTCATCTCCACGAGTGGCTGCGGATGCAGAATGACAATTACGCGCTTCGGGGCCCAACCTCTTCAGTCGGTCGTCATCCGCGACATATCGACGGTTCGCGCGCACGCGCGTCAGGCGGCGAAGCAGTGAGTCGGTCCCTCTACCGGACGTGGGAAAATGGCGAAATCGGCCAGACCCCTTCACTTCGAGGAAGCCGATCCATCCCCTTTCCGACACGCCACGCTGAATAAGACTCGGCCCATTCGCGGTGCCAGGTGATCTGCCGGACGTGCAGATCACTGAGGCTCAGGCCAGCTATGTCTTGGTGGGCAGCGATACGCCGGGCGACCTTGAGGCTCGAATGCGCGTCGCCGCCAGCGCCATGTGCCGTGAGCGCCTTCACCTTGTAGTGCTGGCAGAGTGCAGCGAGCGTCCTGGTGTCCGACCGAGAGCGATCCACGTGCCGATCGATCACGAGTATGTCGACCGCCGGCCCCACCCAACCTCGCTCGACGAGACCTCGGCCGTCAGCACGTCGACATGCACGGTCGGTGATCATCAGGTCGTAGCGCAAATTCATTCCTACGATCGGCACGCCTCGGACGCTGGCGCTGAGAAGTTCCGCCACGATCACATCTAGCGCCTGGCCGGCGGAAATGCCTTCGTCGAGTGCCCGCTCGGTCGTGATCCCGTGGATCGCGACTGCTCCTTCAGGAATGCTCCGTCCAGGATTGACGATCTGGCAAACGCTTCGCAGCAGTTCATCGCCTCTGGCCAGGATCAGAGTGAAGGACACCATGACGTCTGAGTCGACGTCCGTCCCGGTCGTCTCCAGATCGAATCCCAAGAGTTCCCCTTCCGGCCATGAGCTGCCGGCCACCATTTCCTCCTTCGTCGGCACGCCGTGGACCACTTCGAATTACTCGCGAGCATCCCATACTCCGTGTCCTCGGAACCCGGACGTTCGACCGCTCTGACACCGCCCACAGGCCACGTTGCCGGCGACAGAACATCGCCCCGAACACCGGGTCGACCCGGTTGGGACCGTCGCGCCAGTACGACAGCTCGGCGTGCAGGCCAGGCGAGTCGACCCACACCATAATTGCAATTCTCAAATAATTGATCCGTGAAGCAAGGTACGCGCAACGTGCCGATGCCGGTAACTCGGTTCTGAGAGGCGACAGCGCGCTATCCGCGGCTTCAGGCTGTCGCAGGAACGGTTC
>PLIG01000214.1 GCA_003139255.1 Acidimicrobiaceae bacterium
CGCTGTCCAACGGCCACATCGGCTGGCGGGGCAACCTCGACGAAGGCGAGCCCCACGGCCTGCCGGGCTCGTATCTCAACGGTGTCTACGAGTCTCGTCCGTTGCCCTACGCCGAGGCCGGCTACGGTTTTCCGGAAAGCGGCCAGACGGTGATCAACGTCACCAACGCCAAGGTGATCCGTCTCCTCGTCAACGACCAGCCTTTCGATGTTCGCTATGGCGAGGTACGCGCCCACGAACGAGTGTTGGACTTCCGCGCCGGCCTGCTGCAGCGCTATGTCGAGTGGGTATCGCAAGGCGGTCGCGGTGTGCGGGTGCGCTCGACGCGCCTGGTGTCGCTGGCCCAGCGCTCGGTGGCCGCCATCTCCTACGAGGTCGAACCGCTCGATGCTCCAGTGCGGGTGGTGGTTCAGTCCGAGCTGGTGGCCAACGAGGCCCTTCCGCCAGCCGGAGGCGACCCCCGGGTGCCAGCCGTGTTCGAGGCGCCGCTGCACTCGAAGTCCCATGCCAGTCGTGATGCCCGCGTGTCGCTGTTGCACCGCACGGCTACCAGCGGCCTGCGGGTCGCCGCCGCCATCGACCACCGGGTCGAGGCTCCGTCCTCCGTCCAGGCGACAGCCGAGAGCTTCCCTGATCTCGGCCGGGTGACCGTGACCGCTGCCCTTGAGCCTGGCGAGCGGCTGCACATCGTCAAGTTCGTCGCCTTCGGCTGGTCCGCTGTCCGCTCGGAGCCGGCGGTGCGCGACCAGGTCGCCGCCGCCCTCACGGCCGCTAGCCAGACCGGCTGGGAGGGCCTGGTGGATGAGCAACGCGCCTATCTGGATGATTTCTGGGGGCGCGCGGACGTCGAGATCGACGGTGACCCCGAGATTCAGCAGGCGGTGCGCTTCGCCCTGTTCCACGTGCTCCAGGCGGGGGCCCGGGCCGAGGGACGGGCCATCCCGGCCAAGGGACTGACTGGGCCCGGCTACGACGGCCACGCCTTCTGGGACACCGAGACCTACGTTCTGCCCGTGCTCACCTACACCGCTCCGCAGGTCGTCGCCGATGCTCTTCGGTGGCGCCATCGCACCTTACCGATGGCCAAGAAGCGTGCCCGCCAGCTCGGGCTCGAAGGCGCCGTCTTTCCCTGGCGCACCATCACCGGGGCCGAATGCTCGGGCTACTGGCCGGCCGGGACCGCCGCCTTCCATGTCGGGGCGGACATCGCCGCCGCCGTGGTCCGCTACGTCGAGGCCACCGGGGACGACACGTTTGAGCGAGAAGTGGGCCTCGAGCTGTTGGCCGAGACAGCCCGGCTGTGGCATTCGCTCGGCCACCACGACGCCCAAGGCCGGTTCCGCATCGACGGGGTCACCGGCCCCGATGAGTACTCGGCGTTGGCCGACAACAACGTCTACACGAACCTCATGGCCCAGCACAATCTCGCCTCCGCGGCAGATGCCGTCGAGCGTCACCTGGAGCTGGCCCACCAGCTCCATATCGCCGAGGAGGAGAGCGCCGCCTGGCGCGACGCGGCGAAGGCCATGTTCATCCCTTACGACGACTCGCTCGACGTGCACCCCCAGGCGGAAGGCTTCACCAGTCATCAGGTCTGGAACTTCGCCGCCACCTCAGCCGAGCAGTACCCGTTGCTGCTCCACTTCCCCTACTTCGACCTCTACCGCAAGCAGGTGGTCAAGCAGGCCGACCTCGTGCTCGCCATGCACCTGCGCGGCGACGCGTTCACCGACGAGGAGAAGGCCCGCAACTTCGCCTACTACGAAGGCCTCACCGTGAGGGACTCGTCCCTGTCAGCCTGTAGCCAGGCGGTGATCGCTGCCGAGGTCGGGTATCTGGGTCTGGCGCATGACTATCTAGCCGAGACCGCCCTCATGGACCTCGAGGACCTCGGGCACAACACCCGCGACGGTCTGCATATCGGCTCTCTGGCGGGGACGTGGATCGCCCTCGTGGCGGGGTTCGCCGGCATGCGCGAACGGCATGGCATCCTTTACTTCGCGCCCCGACTACCCCCGGGCATCACCCGGCTGGCCGTCACTGTCTCGGTGCAGCACCGGAGGCTGCGCGTCGAGGTCACGCCGGACACCACGACCTACCGGCTCCTCGATGGCGAGCCGCTACAGGTCCTCCATGACGCGGAGCCAGTCAGTGTGTCCACGGGGAGTCCGGTTCTCCGACCGACCCGAAAGGTACCGCCCTCTGACCCGCCGGCCCAGCCGTGTGGTCGGGAACCGCGGCGGCGGGTAGCCGAGTGATGCGGTACCGGCCCCATCTGTTCACCCTGACACGAGAGGCGCCGATCGGGACCGGACATAGCGTGCTTTGGGACGATGGAGCTGGGAGGCCTTCGGCGCTACTGGTCGACCCCCACGAGCGCCACCATAGGAGGATGCGGCAACCGATTTGGCACCAGAGAAGAATCTGAGGACTTATCCCGTGAAGACAGGACCTCTTTCCCCGGAATTGCTCCACAAGATGGACGCTTACTGGCGCGCCGCAAACTATTTGTCGGTTGGCCAGATCTATCTATACGACAATCCATTGCTGAAGCAGCCGCTGGAACTGTCGCACGTGAAGCCCCTCGTGGTTGGGCACTGGGGAACTACGCCCGGCCAGAATTTCATCTATGTGCATTTGAACCGGGTGATCAAAAAGTATGACCTCGACATGTTCTACATCGCCGGGCCCGGTCACGGCGGACCGGCATTGGTGGGCAATACTTATCTCGAAGGAACCTACAGTGAGATCTATCCGGACATTAGCCAGGACGAAGCCGGGCTAAAAGGGCTGTTCAAGCAGTTCTCGTTTCCCGGCGGGATTTCCAGCCATGTCGCGCCGACGACACCGGGGTCGATTCACGAAGGTGGCGAGTTNNTCGAGCACGAGGAATTGGAGCAGTATCTACGAGGCTGCGGTTGGAGGCCCCACTTTGTGGAAGGTCACGAGCCGGAAGAGATGCACCAACACATGGCCAGCACCTTGGAAGAGGTCATAGAGGACATTCGGCAAATCCAAGGCAATGCACGGGATGCGAAGAACGCCACTCGGCCGCGCTGGCCAATGATCGTCTTGAGATCACCCAAGGGCTGGACGGGGCCGAAAATCGTCGATGGTCTCCAAATCGAGGGCACGTTCCGAGCACACCAGGTGCCACTTCTGGTGGATTCCGAGCACCCCGATCATCTCAAGCTCCTGGAAAGCTGGATGAGGAGTTACAAGGCGGAGGAGCTGTTCGATGAGGATGGCCGACTGATACCGGAATTGGCCGAGCTGGCGCCCAAGGGCGACCGGCGAATGAGTGCTAATGCCCACACTAACGGGGGGTTGCTGCTGAGGGACTTACGGATGCCGGACTTTCGTGTCCACGCGGTGGATGTGCCTTCTCCCGGTACTGTCGACGGCCAAGATACGCTCGTGTTGGGGGAGTTCCTACGTGACGTCACCAAGCTAAACGAAGACCATAGAAACTTCCGGATCTTCGGTCCCGATGAGACGCTTTCGAATCTCCTGGGCGCGGTCTTCGAAGCAACTAACCGGCAGTGGGACGCCCGAGCAGTAGAGAATGATGAATTCCTCGCGCCCGACGGACGCGTGCTGGATTCGATGCTCAG
>PLIG01000009.1 GCA_003139255.1 Acidimicrobiaceae bacterium
TCATGGTGGATGTGCAACCTCAACCCGTGGACAGGAAGCTCTAGTCCTCGGAGGTCAGATCCTCGGCGGCATAGCGGCCACCTCTGGCACGTCGCCAACGGTGGCACTCATGCAGCGTTCCGACGCCACGGCGGTGGCGACAGCCCCCGCGACGACCGCGACGCTGGCTCCGGGGACGGACCCGGTGGCCGCGGCGAACTCAGCGGCGGGGAGTACGAACTCCGCGGCTCAGAGCNNACCACGACCACGACGACGACCGCTCCGGTCACTGTCCCCAACGTGATGGGGATGACTGAGACTCAGGCATCGGCGACGCTCAAAGCTGCGGGGTTGGTCGTCAATAGCTGGCCGGCGTGCCCTGGCGCGAGTGTGGACCTGATCACGATTGAGACCCCAGGGGCGGGAACTGTTTTCGCTCCGGGGTCAGGGGTCTCGCTCGATGGCACCGTAGACCCGTCGACACCGGGAGCGAATGGGGTATGTCTATCCTACTGAGCGATGCGGTCGGCGGACTCGACGAAGGCGACGCAGGGGCGCGGCAATGCGCCAACTCTGCGAAGAGCGCAATGCGTCGATCTCAGATGCCAGTCGATCTCGATCAGCGAGCGCTTGGTCGCGTTGGTCTCTGATCTCTCTGAGTTCTTCTTGCAGTCCGATATCGCCAGCGGGAGGTTCTACAGTTTGTGGTTCCTGTCCGGGGAGCGTCGCGCCCTCTTCGAGCGCCATGGACGGTGCCACGCGATCTTCGAGCCGGAACCGTTCCTGCGGCTGGTTGACGGGTCCACCAAGGATGAGGCCAGCACAGATGTACGCAGTGCGGCGAGCTTCGGCACAAAACTCATCGTCGAAATCCGAGGGCAAGTCGTCGCGGGCCAGGAATGCCTCGAGGTTCTCGACGGACTCGCGAGCTTTGCCTGCCTCATCATTGGCTCGTCCGGTGACCGAACCTGGATGTTGGACGAAGGTCCCGAGGGTCTCGTTCACGTAGGCATAGGGACCGTGCAGGCCCATGCGGAGCCAGTGTTCGTAATCGAGGCCGCGCGGAAACTGCGGATCCCAGCCGCCGGCAATGTCGACAACCGCCTTGCGGTACAGCAACCCGGTTGTCGACGGCGAGAAGTGCCAGCGGACGCATTCGCGCAGCTGCATATTTCCGATGCCGTAGCGGAACACAAGGGAGCCATTCTCGTCCGTGACGTCGACAGTGCCGTGGATGGCGACCGCCTCGGGTCGGTCCATCGCTACGGAGATTGCGGTCGACACAGCGTTCGGCATCAGCGCGTCGTCAGAACCGAGGATGCTCACGAACTCGCCAGTCCCCTCGGCGAACCCGCGGTTGACCGCAGCAGCCTGTCCGCGGTTCTCCTGCGACAGGACGCGAATCCCGTCACCGTAGGAACGCAGTAGCTCGTCGGTGCCGTCGGTGGAGCCGTCGTCGATGACGAGACACTCGACGTCAGGGTAGGTCTGGGCGAGCACGCTATCGATTGCTGCACCGACGAGTGTGACGCGGTCGTAGGTGGGAAGGACGACCGTCACCATGGGCTGCTTCACCGACTTGACTGTATCGTGCCATCCGAAATCACTGGGGCTATCCCTGGTCGGCTACGCACCATCCGGATGCGTGGTTGATCGGGGGGATGAGCACAATACGCGCGTGGCGGGTCGTCTCGCGTCTCGACGTCCTACGATTCGATATGCTGAAACCCGAGGGGCAATCCGACCCGAGAACGTACAGAGTCGCTCAGGCGCGATCTGGGGGATGCCTCGGGGCGCTCAGGGTTGAGGTTCCTCGAGTCGGAACTCCAGTTCCTCGGAGACCGATCCTGCTTCGGGACCGGCCATGCCCGACACCTCTCCGAAGAACACAGTGAGAACCGCACCTTCGGCTATCCGGTTCCACTCCTCCTCGGCAACGCTCGTCCGTCCGAGCTCGATGAGCACCCGACCGAGAAGGTGACCCAGCATCCAATCGCTCAGCGCAGACAGGTCGACGTGCGCTCGAATCCGGCGCTTCGGAAGTTAGGGGGGTCTGGGGTCCCTCGATGAAAGGCGGGGGCCCGCCAATCTGAAGGTGTCTAACGCCATCAGAGTTGGAGAGCCCCCGTGACCCCCGAGACTATTTGCAACCGGTGCGTGTCACTGGTTGGCCTGCCCGACATCGTGATCCTGGACGTCGAAGACGTTCCCGGTGCTGCCCTTCGGGTGCACGTGGAACTCACCCGATCGCCACAGGGCTGTCCTACCTGCGGGGTGATCGCCCACGTGAAGGACCGACGTCGTGTCGAGCTGGTCGATCTGTCCATGGCCGGGCGTCCGATGCGCCTGGTGTGGGTGAAGCGCAGGTTCCGGTGCCCAGATCCGAGCTGCCCGACGGGATCCTGGACCGAGGACGAACCCCGGATCGCCTCGCAGCGTCTGATGATGACCGACCGGGCCGGACGGTGGATCACCGAGCAGGTGGGTCGAAACGCAAGGAGCGTCGCCGAGGTGGCCCGGGAGCTCGGGTGCGACTGGCACACGGTCAATGACGCGGTCATCGCCTATGGCGGAGCCCTGGTCGACCACCCGGACCGGTTCGGTGCCGTCGAAGCGTTGGGTCTCGACGAGGTGCTGATGGTGAGGCGGGGTCCGTGGCACCGCCAGGAGTTCTCCACCCAGCTGGTCGACGTCGGCCGTGGCCAGCTCCTCGACATCGTGCCCGGTCGCTCCAGCACCGAGCCGATGGTGTGGCTGGCGAACAAGGGGAAGGCCTGGTGTGACCAGGTGCGCTTCGCCACACTGGACCTCTCCGGTCCCTATCGGAAGGTCTTCACACTCATGACGCCCGGTGCCGTCCAGGTGGCCGATCCGTTTCATTTGGTGAAGTTGGCCAACACCAAGCTCGACGA
>PLIG01000079.1:0-1831 GCA_003139255.1 Acidimicrobiaceae bacterium
CGTCGGCGGCAGCCAGCGCCGCCTCGTGATCAGTCATATCGGTAGTGTCAACTCCCAGCGCTTGGGCCGCCATAGCAAGCTTGTCGGCAGCGTGGGCGGCATTGAAGCGCATCACCTTGGGCAGCACGATCCCGCATACGGTTCCATGGTGGGCGTGGTGCAGTGCCCCGATGGTGTGCGCCATGGAATGCGCGAGGCCGACCTGCGCCGTCGAGAAGGCCCAGCCCGCCATGCACGCCGCCACCGACACCTGAATGCGCGCCTGCTCGTCCTCGCCGTTGGCTACGGCCCGCGGCAGGAATTCCTTCATGAGGCGGAGCGCGTGCAGGGCCTGCCCGTCGCAGACCGTCTGCGCGAGCGTGCTCGTCAGCGCCTCTACAGCGTGAGTGATCGCGTCCATGCCCGTCGCCGCCGTGAGGTGCGCCGGAAGGGTGATCGTCATGCGCGGGTCGAGGATGGCGACATTCGGGATGATGTTGGCGTCGACGATATACACCTTCCGGTCGAGCTTCGTGTTGTGGATGACCGCGACGCTCGTCACCTCGCTACCCGTTCCTGCGGTGGTCGGGATGGCGATGTGCGGTGTCTGCGGCTCGGTCAGGCGCAAGGCCGCGATGTAGTCGTTCGCCTCGCCGCCGTTCTTGAGGGTCACGCAGACGGCTTTCGCGGTGTCGATGACGCTCCCACCCCCGACGCTGACGATGCAGTCGGCGCCGAGCTCACGGGCCTTCCCTGTGGCCGCGTCGACCGTGGCCAGATCGCTGTCCGCCGGGATGTCGTCGAAGGCCCCCACGTAAAAATCGCACAGCGCATTCTGGACCAGTTGGGTGAGCCCCGCCTGGCGAACGCCCGCGTCGCTCAGGATCATGGCCCGGCGGCAGCCGAGGCTGACCACCGCCTGCGGGAGTCCGGCTAGCGTGCCGTGCCCGGCCAGGACGTTGGTGGGGGCCCTGTACTGCAGCGCGTCGACTCGAGGGTCGTCCGAGAAGAGGTTCATCATCTGGAAGTTGGCCCGGCGCGAGGCGGCGCTGTTCATATGAATGCGTTTGACCTGCGTGTACTCCGCGAGGCCCACACCGCCGAATTCGCGGCCGACCCCCGACTGCTTGTAGCCGCCGAACGGGGCGAAGTCGCCGAAGATGTGGAAATTGTTGATCCACATGGTACCCGTACGAACCTGGCGGGCTATGCGCTCAGCCCTGGCGTTGTTGTTCGAGAAGACGGCGCCCGCCAACCCGTACATGGAGTCGTTGGCGATGCTGACTGCTTCTTCATCCGAGTCGAACCGTTCGACGCAGACCACCGGCCCGAAGATCTCTTCCTGGGCAATGCGCATGTCGTTGCGCACGTTCGCGAAGATAGTCGGCGCGTAGTAGAAGCCGCCCTCAAAACCCGATGGCTGGACTCGTGTGCCGCCGGTGATGAGGTCTGCGCCCTCATCGATCCCGAGCCGGACATAGCCTTCGACGGTCGCCAGTTGGGCGGCGCTCACCAGCGGTCCCTGACGCGTGTCTGGGAGGAGTTGGTAACCCACCCGCAGTTCTTCGGCGCGCTTACGCATGCGCTCGACGAAGTCATCGTATATCTTCCCGGCGACCAGGACCCGGGTACCTGATTCGCAGACCTGTCCCTGGTGGAAGAACGTGCCGAAGATGGCTCCCTCCACGGCCAGGTCCGGGTCGGCGTCGTCCAGGATGATGTTGGCCGACTTGCCACCCAGTTCGAGCGTTACCTTCTTCACTGTGTCGGACGCCATCCGCATGATCTGGGCGCCGACCGCGGTGCTGCCGGTAAAAGCGATCTTGTCGACGTCGGGATGGGTACAAAGCGT
>PLIG01000079.1:1873-4551 GCA_003139255.1 Acidimicrobiaceae bacterium
TCGGGAAGTTCCAAGGGATGATGCCGACGCAGACCCCGATCGGCTCGCGGCGGATGTACTCGCGGGCGGGTGCGAAGATGTTGCCGGAGAAGGGGATCTCCTCCTCCCAGGGAAACTTCGTGGCGGCGTAGTACCCGAGATTGCGCAGCGTCCCCGAAGCGAGCATTCCCCAGAACTTGCTGAGTCCGATGATCTGGCCGGAATCCATCGACTCCATCACGGCCAGTCGAATGCCCTGGGCCGCGATCTGGTCGGCAAAGTCATAACACCTGCGCGCTCGCGCCTCCGGAGTCAGACCGCTCCACTCCCCGTGGTCGAAGGCGCGGCGAGCCGCCGCGATAGCCGCCTCGGCGTCGGCCGTGCCCGCCCGCGCGACCCGCGCGATAACCGCACCGGTGCCCGGGTCGACCGACTCGAACGTCTCGCCGCTCTGTGCTTCGACGAAATCGCCATCTATGAACAGCTTGTACGTGTCCATGGCGTCCTCCAGTTGCGACCGGTCTGTTCACCGTTGTCCGGAACCTGCGGCATGGTCAGAGTCGAAAGCCTTTTCTTACATCGATTCGATCTCACCATCCTGTGCCGATTGGCTGAAGAGTACCAAACGCCCGCCGGGTGTGATGCCGGGGACGAGCGGTCTTCAGCCGTGTTTGGTGTCTGGACTGTCGACCGCTGGCCGAAGATCGAAGTCGAGCTCGGCGATTCGGTCTTGCGCGAGGTCATTGTCCCAGCTTGGGTTCGATCGTGCCCGTCGTCGGCGTGAGCAGGCCGACGGCCAAATGCAACAGAGTCCTCTTGCCCGCACCATTGGGTCCGACGAGATTGACGACCCGCCCGCTCGGGATCGCAAGTGTGCAATCGCGAAGCATCCAGCGCTGGTGCTGGACGCGTACCGCGCCAGGGCCAGTCGAAGTCCAGGCCGCCAACAACCCAGACCCTGATCCCGGACCGGCCTCAGCCGTGACGAGAGTCAATCAGGGTGACTGGATGAGCCCGATGCTGTTGCCGTCTGCGTCTTTCACAGATGCGATCAGCTTGCCTCCACCTACATCGCGGACCACCCGCTGCGTCTCTGCGCCAGCGTCGAGGAGCAGCTTGAGAATCTCCTGGATGTCGTCAACATGCCAGTAGCCGACAGGCCCTGTCATGCCCTGGCTGTGGCCGTGGGGATCCAGACCTATCTCTTGGTCTCCGAGACGGAACCCGACGTAGTAAGGCTCGTCCATGTAAGGCGCCACACCCAAGAGCTTGCCGTACAGTGTTTTCGCTTGAGTTAGGTCCTTGACGGGATAGATGACCGTTCTGATACCTGACGTCATGAAGAGCTCCTCACACTCGGTGTGTTACATCGGCTGGGTTTGGTTCGTCACTCCTGTGACGGATGACGACGTAGGAAGGTAACAGTGGAGGAACATGACTGGCTGGCGGCGCGATTCGAAGCACGCCGCACCTACCTGCGGGCGGTGGCTTATTGGATGCTCGGCTCACTCAGCGAGGCGGACGACGCCGTCCAGGAATCGTGGATACGACTGAGCCGCTCGGATACCAGCGGCGTCGAGAACCTGGGAGGATGGCTTACGACGATTGTCGCGCGGGTGTGCCTGGAACGGATTTAGTGGTTTCAGAGTGTCTGTCCATGAAGCTAAACGTCCAACTTCGCCCTCGTCCATGGCTACTCGGGTGCGCGCACGCAGACGACATATTGCGGTGGATCTAGATTCAATCGCCAGCAGACCTTCGGTCCGGGCCGCTCGTTTCACGAAGTGAGAGAGGTAGGCGCATGCGCATCTTGATCACCGGAGCTGGCCGAGCCATCGGAGCAGCCACGGCAACTGTCCTGGAGCAACGGGGCCATCAGGTTGTGGCCACTGCCAGAGACGTCGAGTTGCTTGATTCGGTCCCCGCTACCTTGCGGCTGGCTTTGGACGTGAGGAGTGCGCAGTCGGTCAGATCCGCCCTGGATCAAGCCGGGGAGTTGGATGCCATCGTCAACAATGCGGCTATCACGGGCACGGGCCCTCTCGAGGAGTTTCCGATCGACCTCCTACGCGAGATGTTCGAAACCAATGCCCTTGGACCTCTTCGCCTGGTGCAGGCGGTCGTCCCAGCTTGGCGCGAACGCGGAAGCGGCGTGATCGTCAATATCAGTTCCGTGCAAGGGCGAGTGGCCCGTCCCTTGGGAGGGCCCTATTCGGCCACCAAGTACGCCCTTGAAGCCCTCTCGGAGTCTCTCCACTATGAGCTTTCCCACTTCGGCATCCGGACGGTGGTTGTCGAACCCGGCTACATCGCCCCCGGCATGAAGTCCGGACCGAAGCACGCCGGGCCGGTGGCCTATGGGAAGCTCTGGGATGAATGGACGGGAACCGACACGAAGCTGACTGGGCCACACGGACGACCTGGGCCTGAATTGGTGGCTCATGCGATTGCTGACGCTATCGAGGACGGGGGGACTTCATTTCGCGTGCCCGTAGGGGGGGATGCACAGGTGGTTCTCTCGGCACGACGCCAGCTCGGTGACGCTGAGTTTGAGGCAGCGATGAGGTCGATGCTCGGCTACTCCTGGTAAAAGTTTAGTTCGCGCAAACCGAGTCTTTGGCCGATCGTTAGCGCGCTCGTCGCACCACGAACACCGTTGCGCTTGACGGCGACGTCAAGGAGCGTGTCCCCGAGTTTGT
>PLIG01000145.1 GCA_003139255.1 Acidimicrobiaceae bacterium
GTGGCGTACGTCGAGAACTTGAAACCTCTGCGCCAGTCGAACTTCTCGACCGCATGCATCAGGCCGAGGTTGCCCTCCTGGATCAGATCGAGAAGCGGAAGTCCCGATGCCTGGTACTTCTTCGCGATCGATACCACGAGTCGCAGGTTCGATCGGACGAAGGTCTGCCGTGCATCCTCTCCGGTCTTGAGCGACCTGCGCTGCTCACGCTTGCGGGTCGGGGTGAGTTCCCTTTCCTTCTTCTCCAGGTCTTCGCGAGCCTCGACCCCGGCCTCGATAGCCTGGGCCAGGCGGATCTCGTCGTCTTTGGTCAAGAGAGGGTACTGACCGATGTCGGTGAGATAGAGGCGTACCAGATCTTCTTCGTCCCGCTCTACTCGTGCCTTTGCCACGCCTTCCCCCCGGGGTACGTGACGATAAACGGAGTCGGGTGTCGAATGAGCATCCTCGAGAAAGTCTGCCTGGATGCTGGAGATGCCATAACCACGTCTATCAGCTCATATGTAGTTTACCTAGAGAGTTCAGATACCCTGAACTGGTGTTTCGCATCAACACCGGCGTCGTGAAGGCGGCTCGACTGTCCCATGTCATCGGCTCCGAGTACCCGCCACGTGTGTCCAACGCTAACGCGCAGCCGACCGGCATTAGAGGGTCGGCGCTGGTCGCCTTTCGCGCTGGTAGCACTCGTTGAACCTCCATAGATTCAGCCCGATTCAACCTGTCATTGCTCAGGAAGTTCTTGGCGCAGCTTGTCCAAGGCAACCAGTCGCCTAGCCAGCTTGTCGGGCTCGCTCTCATCGCGTCTGCGGATCCGGGCCTCCAGTTCATCCAACCTCTCGAGCTCTCGTCGTCGCAGAGCATCCCGCTCGGTACCCTCACGCTTCGCCAAGGCCCGCAAGAAACCTTGTCGGGCGTCGTTCGCGCGCTTGAAGCCTAACGATCGAGCCACCCAGGCATACGAGCGGTTTTCCTCACGCAACGCCAGCGCCTCCTCGTCGGTGTTGCGCCTCGGCTCCCGGCGCGAAAAGGAGCTCTCCCTGTGTCGTCCTTCATCAGCCGAGCGTTTCTCTCCGGAACGCTCTGGACGCCTAGGCAGAACGCACCGACTGCGCCTGGGGTCCCTTTGGACCCTGCTCGACTTCGAACTCCACGTGTTGTCCCTCGACCAGTTCTTCGGAGCCCGTTCCCTCGAGGACGCTGACGTGGACAAACACATCGTCACCGCCACCATCAGGAGTAATGAATCCGAAGCCCCGCTCGGTGAAGAACTTCTTTACAGTGCCCGTCGGCATCGCATCCTCTCCCCTAATTCGGTATCCGGCACGCTCGGACCTTAGAGGACAATGTTCAAGACCCTCCCGCTAGATCGGCAGGTCGAGGCGTTCCCCGTGGTGACGCTCCTCCTGGAGAGAGAAAGTGGCGGAAGCTGTCGCCCAGCCGCGTCTACCTGAGCGTCAGGACTCATGACAAGTCCGCTTTCCACGCTTGAGAAAAACGTGACCATCGCTATTGTTGGGGCCATTAGGCCCCAACAATAGCGATGAACGTCGTCAGACTGCTCGGACGCTCTTGGCCTGCGGACCCTTAGGCCCTTGTTCGGACTGGAACGACACCTTCTGTCCCTCTATCAACTCGCGGTAGCCGGAGCCCTCCAGGGATGAAAAGTGCACAAAGACATCAGCAGTGCCGTCGTTCGGGGTGATGAATCCGTAGCCCTTTGCGGCGTTGAACCACTTGACGGTACCTTCGGCCATGTTTGTTGCCTCATCTCTCCACGCTCGATGCTTGCGGGAAAACCTGCGGGAGAACCTGTAGGTGACCGGCAACAACGCACGGCCTGCGTGATTCACCCGAGCGCCACCTAAAAGCGTACTTCATCCGGCCTGGCGTCCACTCCACTCCTTCCGGGAGCAACCGACCGAGGTGGACATTTCGGTCGCCGAGCGACCCGCTTTGTCCGAGCAGGCGCCGATCCCTGTGGCCGTCGACGTCGCGATCGCGGAGCGGCGCCGCGCACTTTGAAGCCGGCTAGACGCCTAATAGGGATCAGCGAATCGGTCGGCGAGACTCGGCCGCATCAAGCCAAGGTACCGTTGCGGCTGCGTCCGGGGTTGGATCGACCGTGGTTTTCCCGCCGCGGACCTTTCCGGTCCATCTCCGGGCGCGACGAAACCCTAGTTGTCCCAGGTTCGGGATCAGGGGATGACTACGCGGCGAGCGGGATGGCCGCGTACTCTGGCCTTGGCGAGTGCCGCGGCCAGTTGGGCGAGGATCGTCAGGTCCACGTGCAGCCGCATGCGCTCGATTCTGCGCACCCGGAGGGAGAGCAGCGCCCATTCGTTCTTGAGCCTGCCGAACCCGCGCTCGACGCAGCCGCGCTGGCGATAGAGGGCCTTCCAACGGTCGGTCGTGCGAGGAATGAGGGTGTGCAGCCAGTCGGTCTTGATCAATGATGTCGTCAGCGCAGTACGGTCTGGCTGAGGAGCCGCTGCGCGGCTCGAGAGTGGAGGTGCCGAGATGGCTCAGCCGGATCGCTAGCCGCCGCTCGTCCTCGACAAGCAACTAGCGGGCGAGCTGCCTTCGTGGACGCATCAAGCCAACGGTCGGATCGCCAAAATGCCACTGCCCATGCCAACCGACCGATCTGGATGCCGGGGCGGACGCGCTGCGATACCTATACGATCACCCCTATGCCGCCAGGGAGCTCGCGCGTAGGGCGCGAGCGAACGTTGCTGGCCCACACGACGTGACCGCGGCGGCGGCCTCGTTCGGCGAACGGTGTGCCGCCTCGCGTGCGGGAGCCGACAGATGAGCCGTGATCCGTTCGTGTCGTATGCGCAGAATCAAGAGGATGTGGTGCTTGCCCGAGCCCTACGCCCTGACGACCGGGAGGGCTTCTGGGTGGACGTTGGTGCCGGTGATCCCGTATTGGATTCGGTCACTGCGGCGTTCGCCGAGCGGGGATGGCGGGGCGTGAACGTGGAACCGCTCCCGCGCGAACACGAGCGGCTCTGTGCGGCACGGCCGGCGGATACGAATCTGCGGGTCGCGCTCGGTGCGACGGCCGGGCACGGGACGCTGTTCGTCGAACCGACTGAGAAGCGGAAGTGGCCGGGCCCCGATGCTCCGATCGACCGCGGCGCGTCCACGATGGTGCCCGAAATCGCTGAGCGCTACCGGACCGACGGTCAGGAGTTCACTCCGATCGAGGTGCCCATCTGGACGCTCGCGCAGGTCGTGGCCGACTACGTTCCCGGTCCCGTCGACTTCCTCAAGGTGGACGTAGAGGGTTTCGAGCGCGAGGTGCTCGCTGGGGCCGACTGGTGCAGCTTCCGGCCCCGGGTCGTGGTGATGGAAGCGACCGTGCCAAAGTCCGACAAACCGGCCCACGAGGCCTGGGAACCGATGCTCCTCGAAGCAGGTTACCGGCTCGCCCTCTTCGACGGGCTTAATCGCTTCTATGCCCACGCCGACGAACCGGCGCTCTTGCAGACGCTCGCGATTCCCGCCAACGTGTTCGACGACTTCGTCCCGTACGCGTGGACGCGCCAAGTCGACCAGGCACGACAGGGGGCACACAGCCTGGAGGAAGCGCTCACCCACGCGCAACAGGAACGCGACCAGCTCTACGAGAGCGTGGCGCGCGCATACGCGACAACCCGCGACGCGCAGGCTCAGGCTGCGATCGCCGACGAGAGTACGGCGCGAGCGCTTGCCGAGGCTCACCGTGTTCGCACAGAACTGCACGCGCTGAGGGCAACCCGCACCTTCAGGTACACCGCGCCGCTACGAAGTATCTACGCCACCCTACGCCGTCGTTCCTTCGGACCGGCCGCAAGGCGGTCGCCCATCAACAGGCGGGGCTAAGCGCGCTGGACCGACCGGATTTGCCGCCGACACAGTCCATACCCTGGTGCTCAGCCATTGATGGCATCAGGATGGCCGCGGCCGTCGATGGTGCCGGCCGTTGGGGTCGACTCTTCCCTCACGCCAAGATCGTGCTGACCGAGTCAACGCAGGGGTGAGTGCAGCTGCACGCACCCCGAGGCGCAGGTTGCCGGAGCCCGCTGGGCAACGGCACCATCACCAACAGCCACGTGCCAGCTCATTACCCGTTTCCCCGAGTGTCTTGAGTTGACTCTTCGATTGAAGGTTCGCACTCGCCGCGTCTCGTTCAAACTGACTGTAAGTGCCGACAATCTCATCTGGACCGGTTGACTAGGACCCGTGCTGCCCGAATATTCGATCGCGCCGTTGAGCAGGGGCTTCCCCGGTCCTGCTTCCTCTCGGCTTGTGGGTGCCGAGAACCCCGTCCAAGCCCTCCACCAGCAACTTCTCCAAAGTCAGGCCGACCGCGAAAATGGGCTGTGGCACTGTCCTTCTTATATGTCGCCTTCGTTCGCATGCTCCAGCTACTCCACCTCAGCCACAGCGAACACGAAGAACTGGCCATTGAAGTCGTCATGCTCCGTCACGAGGTGGCCGTGCTCCGGCGCCAAGTGGCGCGCCCGGCGCTGCGGCCAGCCGACCGAGCGTTACTCGCCGGGCTGAGCCGACTCC
>PLIG01000181.1 GCA_003139255.1 Acidimicrobiaceae bacterium
TGGTGCCCATCCCCGGCACCAAACGACGGAGCTACCTCGAGCAGAACGTAGCGGCTGATGGCATCGTGCTGAGCGAGGACGAACTGCGGCGCATTGATGAGGTACTGCCTCCGGGTGCCACTGCTGGGGACCGGTACGGCGACATGACCCCGGTGTACTGCTGAGCATTGGACCATGGTGGGCGCGGCTTCGGCGGTTCACTCAGCAAAATGGGCTCTCTCCTGGCCTATCCGTGGGTGGTCATGTGGCGTTTCGACCGTGTGAGTGCCGGGCGAATGTCTTGATCGGCTCTTGCTCGTCAGCTACCAGCACGCAGAGCGTGTCCTACGTGCCTATGTGTTCCACTACAACCAGCAGCCCCCGCACCGCGGCAACACTGAAGGGCACCCTCGAGCTCCAGCTAGCGGGCGATGCTGACGAAGGATCGGCCCTGGTCTCGAAGCACCAGAGCTTGTTCGTCGCGACCTACGTCATCAGGCATGCCTCAGCCACCCTCCCTTCGCACCTGCAGACAGAATGCCGATCAGGACCGGCGCCGCGCGGCTACGGCTTCAGAGGGCGCGAACGCGCTTCGCCTGCAGGCCCTTGGGTCCCTGCTCTGCTTCGAAGTCGACCTTCTGTCCCTCGATCAGCTCGCGATACCCAGTTCCTTCGATCGACGAGAAATGAACGAAGACGTCGGAAGTACCGTCGTCAGGGGTGATGAACCCGAAGCCTTTCGCCGCGTTGAACCACTTGATGGTGCCTTCAGCCATGATGTTGCCTCTTTTCTCCACGCTGTGAGACTTGCGGGAGACCCTGGGGCAACCAGCAACGACGCACGGTCCGCGTGATCCAGCCCGTGCGCTGTCTCAATCCTACCTACCGCTCGCCCAGTGTGCACCAAAACGTTTGTCAGGTGAAGGGCACCCCAAAACAAGATCAAGCCTGTGGGTGCCGAAAACCTCATCCGTATGCCTCATTGTTTCGGCAGTTCTTGGCGCAGCCTGTCCAAGGCGGCCAGTCGCCTAGCCAGCGTGTCGGGCTTGCTCTCATCGCGTCTTCGGATCCGGGCCTCCAGTTCGTCCAACCTCTCGAGCTCTCGCTGCCACAGCCCATCGCGCTCGGCGCCCTCACGCTTCGCCAGCGCTCGTAGAAAAGCTTGTCGGGCGTCGTTTGACCGCTTCAAGCCCAATGATCGAGCCACCCAGGCATACGAGCGGTTTTCCTCACGCAACGCCAACGCCTCCTCGTCGGTGTTGCGCCTCGGCTCCCGGCGCGAAAAAGAACTCTCCCTTTGTCGTCCTTCATCAGCCGGGCGTCTCTCCCCGGAGCGTTCTGCGCGCCTAGGCAGAACGCACCGACTTAGCCTGGGGTCCTTTTGGACCCTGCTCGACTTCGAACTCCACGTGCTGTCCCTCGACCAGCTCTTCGGAGCCTGTTCCCTCGATGGCACTGACGTGGACAAACACATCGTCACCGCCACCATCAGGAGTAATGAACCCGAAACCCCGCTCGGTGAAAAACTTCTTTACAGTGCCCGTCGGCATCGCATCCTCTTTCCTAATTCGGTATCCGGCACGCTCGGACCCGGGCCGACTGTAACCCGGCGATTGGCACTTCGTTACAGAAGCCAGCCCGAAGGCGACCAATACCTCAGGGGTATCAGTGGGGCGAGGCGCCCGGGGCACACCAGAGCCTCTAAGGATCCCGGGGTGGTTCACATCTGAGGCCGTGGCTGTTGATCGATTCCAACTCCTGACCGTGCCGATCAGACGGCCCGGGATCGGAGTCATGATCAAGCCGGCCTCACAGAACGAAGGGAGCGAATAGCCCGGCGGCCGCAGCCGATCGGTGCGCGGCATGCTGGGAGTGCCCTAGAACGCACGCCTAGCAAGCTGCAAGGACTCGTCGCGATGTGCCGTTGGTGATAGCCGCGAACAGATCGCCGCACCGAACACCGTGCCATCTCGGTGAGTCCGACGCGCCCGATCGACGGATCTGGGACTCGTCCCTTCTCGCGCACGGCGCCCTTAAACGCTGATCCCGGCCGCAACGTGTATTCGCGTGGCCCGGGCGGGACGTGCCGGGTGAGAGCAGTCACCTCGTCATGTGGCGCGGAGCGCACCGCCCGGTAACGAAACCTCCCACGTGATACTGCTCATACGCTGTTCCGACGGGCCTCATCTGCAGTCGTACAATCCCGGCATTCGCGCGCTCTTGGCCGTTTCTTGTTGGCGAATCTGTCTCAGAATAACTGCAAGAAGGCGATGGGTCAGCCAACCCCAGAATGCGTGTGCCCGGGTAATCATCGTTCACCTTGGGCGGGAGATGACCTGTCCCAAGGGGCTCTGTGATTCGCTTCGGTGACACGAAGCTGTTGGCTCCGTCAGGCGAATCCAGATCTCGTCTCCGTGTCCGCCCTACGCAGTGGCGATCCAGCTGACGCCGATCATCTGGGGACCGCCGTGAGTGCCGACGATGGCGCCCATCTTGCGAACCCGAAGCGCCTCTCGGGGAAAGTCGGGAGCGATCAGGTCGAGGAACTCGTCGATGTCGGGTGCCCCACTGTGCATCACCGCGACATGCTCGATCGCCCCAGCACCCATCATGCATTCGTAGAGCCATTGCATGGCCCGCTTGCGCGTACGAGCCCGGCCGGCTTCCTGGACCACACCACCGGTGATGTCGATCAGTGGCTTGATCGACAGTATCGATCCCACTAGCGCCTTGGCCCCCCCGATGCGCCCACCCTTCTTCAGGTTCTCCAGTGTGTTCAGAGCAGCGACCACGTGCGTGCGGGGGATGAGGTCGCCGACTCGTCGCAGCACGGAGTCTGCATCGGCGCCGCCAGCGGCTGCCTTGGCTGCTTCAAGTACGAGGGTGCCGAGGCCGCTTGACACAGACCTGCTGTCGATCACGTGTATCGGCATTCCTCCCTCCCGCGCAGCGGCCGCCGTTTGGGCTGACTGGAACGTGTTTGACAACGCGCTCGAGATGTTGAGGCAGACCACCGCGTCAGCACCAGCGTCGACCGCGTTGTGGAAAGCCCGTTCGAAGGCACCAGGCGATGGACAGGCTGTTTGGGGGAGAACGTCGGAGTTCGCCATTCTCTTGTAAAAGTCTTCGACGCTCAGGTCCCGACGGTCAGTGAACTCTTCGCTTCCAAAGCGGATGCTCAGAGGGACGATCTCAACGTTGGGAAGGTCTGTCTCATCTTGTTCGAAATCACACGAGCTGTCGCTCACGATGTAGACACCGGACATGAAGACATCCTCCTCGCTGTCGCCACCACTCCGGCGCACCAAGTGGGTGCGGATCAGACCCCGCGATACTGACACCGCCAAAGAGCGTTCGTCCGGCGGCGTGGTCGGGATCGCAGAAAGAAGCAGAGCATCGTGGGTGCTGGGAGCTTGGGAGACCGGACCACCTGCTCCGCGTCCTTGGCCGGGCTGCCAGGTGTCACCGGGTTGCCGCCGGCCGGTAACGCATAAGTGCTGATATCGGGCGGGGGAGGTGCAACACAACACCCGCAAACTGCATGCAGCCTGGATCCGCTGGTTAGCTAGTGGAGCAGACCTCACAGCGGGCACGGCCTAAGGGGATTGTGTTCGCGTCGACCCGGTTGTTGGCCTCAATCTTCTTGCCCTCTTCACAGTTCTGGTTGGTGTGATACACGGGGGGGCCCTCCTCGGACGTGGTGTAGTAGCAGATCGCCATCATTCCCCCCAATGAGCTGAACCCATCCAGCCCTCTAATCAGGTCAACTCAACCGGGGGGGTTTTATGCCCGACCCTCCAGCCCCGCCATATGTTTTACGGACGCAGTGGTCGTCGAGATAACGAGCATCGAGCCGGCGTGGTGAGCAGGATTGAGCGCCCGACTCACGGATCCCCACTGGAGATACCGTGTGGGGCCGAAGAGTGGATTCGAGGGCCGGTCAAGGCCGGCCGTAGGCCGCCAGAAGGGGAGCCTTGACGGGCCGGGGCGCACCTCGCATGCGGCTTGGAATGTTCCGCTGGGCTGAGAACACGTCATTCCGTACTCGCCCCTGACCCCAACAATGAGGCGACACGGTGACGCCGACTGGTTGCCCCATGCAGCCGGCGTCGTCAACTCAGCTTGACTTCGGTCACCGGTCGGGGCACGCTCCGCCCGTGGAGGGTGAGCGGGGGCTGCAACCACGGCTCGTGGGTGCGCTCCTCGTCGGGGGCTGCGCGGTGGGCGTGGCCGTCGTGGTGCAGCGGGCCATGCAAGGCATCGACCGGGGCGTGGGTCAGCGGCTGGAGGGGGAGGAACTGAGTCATGGGGGTCCGAGTCGTCACCGACAGCTCCTCGGACCTGTCACCAGGGGTCGTCGATGACCTGGCCATCGAGGTCGTCCCGCTCACGGTGCGCTTCGGCGACGAGGAGCTCGTCGACCGCGTCGAGCTCACCCCGGAGGCCTTCTGGGCCCGCCTGCGGACCTCCGATGCCGTCGCGCAGACCGCCGCGCCCTCCCCGGGCGACTTCGAGCAGGCCTTCGCCAAGGTGCTCGCCGAGGGTGCCAGCGCCATCGTGTGTGTGACGCTGTCGTCGAAGGTCTCGGCTACCCACCAGGCCGCCTCGCTGGCTGCCGCGCACTTCGCCGACCGCTGCCCCGTGGTGGTCGTCGACTCCTTGTCGGTTTCCGCCGGCCTCGGAAACCTCTGTCTGGTGGCCGCCCGGCGGGCGGCCGAGGGTGCCGACGCTTCGACGGTAGTCCGGGAGGCCGAGGAGCTGCGTGGCACCTTCGGCTTCTATGGGGCCGTGGAGACCCTCGAGTACCTGCGCCGCGGCGGGCGCATCGGGACGGCACGAGCGCTTTTGGGCACGGCCCTCTCCATTCGCCCGCTCCTGCGCTTCGAGCAAGGCACCGTTGAGGTGGCCGGCAAGGTGCGTACCCGCCAGCGGGCGCTTGCCTGGGTCGCCGAGCGGCTCGAGGACGACCGGCCCGTCGAGAGCGTCACCGCCTTCCATGCCGATGCCCCCGACGCCGACGCCTTCGTCGAAATGCTCGCCGCCAAGGTCCCTGCCCAGGAGGTCGGTGTCACCTTGATGGGCCCGGTCATGGGCACCCACCTCGGCCCGGGGACGGTGGGCGTCACCTACTTCAAGGCGAGCAAGCCGGCGACTTGAACGCTCGTGGGTGCACGGTGGCCAGTGCGTCAGGGAAACAGGCCGCCGTAGCGCTGCTGGGCCGCCTGCTTAGTGATGCCCAGTGACCGGCCGATGGCCTCCCAGGACCACCCGTTGCGCCGGGCCTGGCGAACCGCCTGCTCCCTCAGGGCGTCGGCCATCTCCCGCAGGCGCGCCGCCGAGGACAGCATGGCCTGGACGTCGGCCTTCTCGGGGGCCGCCCGGCGCACCATCTCCGCGCACTCGCGCAAGCGGTCCGCCGAGGCCTTGAGCAGAGCGTGAAGGTCCTCCCTGGTCGAGCCGGCTGCCTCGCGTAGCGAGCCTGGAAGACTCCGCAGCCGGCCGGCGGGCTGGCCATTACGGGACCGTCTCTCCACGCTTCAAGTATGGCCGTCATCGGCCCGTGTGTGCCTGCCCCGGTCGAAAACCCGTACTGCCCGAATATCCGATCGCG
>PLIG01000230.1:0-9446 GCA_003139255.1 Acidimicrobiaceae bacterium
CGAATGCGTTCGCGCAGGCGGCGAAGTACCCCGGGACGACCATCCTTAGCAAGGACCCCGCGCTGTACACCGAGATCCTGGGCTACGCCCATGGAAGCATCGCCACGCTGCAAGACATCCAGAAGATATCGCCCGACCTCCAGTTCCTGAGTAGGTACCAAGTCCAACTGACGGCCCTGAACACAACCCACGCCACTGCGCCACGCGAGTGGCAGCACTGGCTGTGGGTCTGCTTCGGCTGCACAGTCTTCTTCATCCCGTGGGTGTTCGTGATGAAGGGGCGCTGGAGTCCGCGCCGTGCACGCCGTGACGCGCGCGAGCACAAGGCGTTCGTCGCAGCAGAGCTGGCGAAGCTCCGCGGTGAGAAGGCGCCCAGCGGAACTGGAGACATCCCCGCGCCGGCACCAGGGTGACCACCTGATCACTCGGTTTTCGGGCGATAGGTCATCGAGTGAGCTCCACTCGCGGCCCTCCATGCAGTGGGGCCGTGAGTGGAGCATTCGATGACCTCGCACAGCCTCACACTTTCGAGGCACCAAGGCCGTCACCCAGACGACGAAGGCCATCGCGTTCGGCGCCACCTCACCGGCAAGGTGGCAAGAACGAGCAGAGATATTCCCAGGTGACAAGCGCCATACGTGATGGGGACAAGGACTTCGCTTGCCACACGTGAGTATGCTTGCTAAACAGTTCACATCGTGGCTGACGTCGAGACACACTCGACGGCACCGCCAGGCGGGTCATTTCGAAGGTCGGTACATCCGGCCGCGCTCGCCGGGGTCGTCGTCACACTCCTATCCTCTGCGCTCCTCCTAGCGTCACGCCCGGCCGCGGGCGACCCGCTCTCGAGCGCGCGCGCCCAGGCCTCTCAGATCACCGCGCAGCTCCAAGCCGATGCCGCGCGCGTCGACGCGATCTCCCAGCAGTACGAGGCGGCGCAAGTAAACGTGCAGTCGCTCGACAATCAGATCGAACAGATCCGCAACACGGTCACCTCGGATCAAGCACAGGTGCAGACCGACCAGAAGAAGCTACGCCAGGAGGCGATCGACGCCTACATGTCGAGCGGCAACGACGCCGGGATCGAATCGCTTTTCGCGGCGGGCGGAGAAAGCGCTGCCCTCTCCAGCGAGTACCGCTCGGAGGCTAGCGGGAACATCTCCAACACCATCGACCAACTGAACGTCGCACAGAAGGCCCTGGCCGCCCAGCAACAGCAGCTGCAGGTGACCCAGGCTCAGGCTCAGACCGCGCTGAACCAGGTTGCAGCGTCCCAGCAGGCCGCCGAGGCAGCGGTCGCCTCCCAGGAGGCCACCCTGTCGAACGTGAAGGGACAGATCGCCACACTGGTCGCCCAGCAGCAGGCCGCCGAACAAGCTGCCCAGCACGCGGCGTTCGTCGCCCGTGTCGGCTCAGTGAACCTGCCGAACCTACCCGCAGCGCCGAACCTGCCCGCAGCCGGGGGAGCCTCGACTGCGGTCGCCGCCGCCGAGAGCCAGATCGGCGTCCCCTATGTATGGGGCGGAGAATCCCCCGGGGCCGGCTTCGACTGCTCGGGGCTCACCCAGTGGTCGTGGCGCCAGGCAGGTGTGGGCATCCCGCGCACCGCGCAGGCCCAGTACGACGCGATCGCCCACGTCTCGCTCGGAGCCCTCCAACCCGGAGACCTGGTCTTCTGGGGGAACGGGACCGGCGGCATCTACCACGTCGGCATGTACGTCGGTGGTGGGGACGTCGTCGACGCCCCCCAGACAGGCGAGACCGTCCATATCCAGCCGATCTGGAACAGCGGGCTGGTAGGCGCCGGGCGACCGTAGCCCTGGGGTGGCCTCGGGCCATCCGCCGGACTCGGTGAAAGTGCCTGCGCGACTCACGGTTAGGGCGCGCCTCGGCGAATCCCCGTAGGCTCACTACCTCCACCGGCTTCCTATGCCAACGGGTGATGCGCCATGACGACGGAGATGCAGTACAGGCGGCTGGGCCGTTCAGGGCTGAAGGTGAGCGTGCTGTCGTTCGGTTCGTGGGTCACCTTCGGACCCCAGCTGGACACGGCGCTGGCGACAGATTGCATGGCCGCCGCCGGTGAGAGCGGGGTGAACTTCTTCGACAACGCCGAGGTCTACTCGGGCGGCGAGTCCGAGAGAATCATGGGCAAAGCTTTCGCCCAGCTGAAGTGGCCACGGCACAGCTACGTCGTCTCCACCAAGCTCTATTGGGGTCTTCACGGCGTCGTCAACATGCGCAACACGCTGAACCGCAAGTACCTGATGCATGCCATCGACGGATCTCTCGAACGCTTCGGCCTCGACTTCGTGGACATCGTGTTCTGCCATCGAGCCGACCCCGAGACACCGATCGAGGAGACGGCATGGGCGATGTCGGACATGGTCAGCGCCGGCAAGGCACTCTATTGGGGCACCTCGGAATGGGCGGCAGACGAGATACGCGCGGCGTGGGAGATCGCGGAGCGCCACCATCTCCACCGGCCTGTGGTGGAACAGCCCCAGTACAACCTGCTGTGGCGCGAGAGGGTCGAGCGCGAGTACGCCCGGTTGTACGAGGACATCGGGCTCGGCCTCACCACCTGGAGCCCGCTCGGGTCGGGTCTTCTCACAGGTAAGTACCTCGACAGCGTGCCTCAAGGGAGCCGGGCGTCGCTACCGGGATACGAATGGCTGCGCTCCATGCTCACCGACCCGACTAGCAACGAGAAGGTACGGTCACTGAAGGCGATCTCCGACGAGCTGGGGTGCACCTTGGCCCAGATGTCGCTCGCCTGGTGCGTCAAGAACCCGCACGTATCGACGGTCATGACAGGTGCCAGCCGCGTGGAGCAGGTAGAGGAGAACATGAGGGCCATCGAAGTCGTGGACCTCCTCGACGACGCAGTGATGCAGCGAATCGACGAGGCAACGCGCTAGGCCTGCGCGCGACTACATCACGCTCGCGTTCCGCGAACGCGGCGGAGTTGGGTCGGTGGCAGACTGAACTCACCTGTTCCGAGGTCAATCGCCATGAGCCAGTTCAAAGAGCCGTCCATGCTCCTCCCCGCGGACTCGAACGAACCTGATGTGCTCGCCGCCATCGAGGGCGGGATGCCGAATGCGGGAACCGGCACGTCTGCGGAGACATCCTACGTGCAGGTGGCGGAACGCTGCGCATGGAGCATGGTGTGGCTCGGCGTCATGGCCGGGGGCCTGAGCACCTGGGGGATGTGGTGGTCATCGCCAATCCTGACGGTGCTGGCGTTGGTCCTAATCCTGGCCGCCGTTGCTAGGATCGTCTCATCGTGGATTTCTGTGACCCCACGGTCCCGCAGCTTCCAGCTGTTTTGTCTTGCAGGCGTGGTTGTTTCGGTCGCGGCGTCGCAGTAATCGCGCGAATCCTTTATCTGGACCCACCTCGGTACAACGACCTGCAGACGGTTCGGAGGACGATCGCGGCTTCGCTCGTCGCGTTGCCGAAGTGCCAGTTCTTCTCGTCGTTACCTCTGCGCATGCTGACGCCAAACCCGGTGCACTAGAGCTGATAGGACTCGCGGTGATCGAGAAGCCATTGCATCGGCTCCGGCAGAGTGAGGGGGTGACACGGCGCGGCCCGCCGGGCGGAGTCGAACTCCATCGAGGGTCGAGTACAACACACCGAGACCCGCTCAGGAATAAATCTGAGCTCGGCCGACGGTCGTCGGAGTGGACTCCGAGATCGCTCGGATAGTCGACACCCAGTCCTCAGACGACTCGCGTCACGGGGACGGCTTACGATGGTGCGGTGGAAGCTCGAGAGTTCGTTTCCCCCAGAGATGCCGGTCAGGGGGTGTGTCTTCCCCCCAAATCCCCCGAGATCGGCGACACTAGACAACACGTTGCGACACGTGAAAGGAGGTCTAGAGAACTACGAAGGCGCAAACCAAGGGCTACCTTAGGGTATTGAACAGGTATAAGGGGACGTAGCTCAGTCGGAAGAGCACCTGCTTTGCAAGCATCGCGGGCTCAACGCTGTACTGACCTGCGATTTCCCTCGTCAGACCCGAGCAAAACCAGCACAGTTATGTGTTCAAGTAAACCCAGTTTACTGCCCTGGCGTGAGCGCTGTGCGAATGAGAACCGCTGTCTTGTTGCTCATGATCCACCCAGACCACGCCCGAGCCCGAAGTGCCCAACATGAACGGGTCCCCCACTTGTGCGTGTGCCGTACGTGTCGCACGAGTCGCCTCCTGGGACGTGATTCAGCTATCTCTCGACTGACGACCCGTCTTCCCTGCAACAGCCTCGCGAACCCGTCCCAGAGCCGGTTGAGCCGCCGCTCAGCCTCCTCCGGCCCCAGGTGCGCCAGGCGTCGGCGACGCAGGCCCCCCGCCGCGACGAGCAGGCCGGGGCTGAGTTCAGCCCGACGAAGAGCAGGGCGACGACAACGCAACTCGACCGAGCATCCGCCCGACCTCTAAGGCGCGTTGGCCTGCAATGACCGTCGGATATCCCACTGGTGGTGGTACGCGTCGTGGGCGTTGGACCTGAGCACGTCGAGAAGGGTCTGCTCGCCCCGTTCTGGATGAACAAGCACCACCTCGTTCACGCTGGCTAGTCCCACGGCGTCATTCCAGTCCTCCACCGCTCCGTCGAGCGACCAGATGGCACCTTTGAGGGCGACCCCCTCGTACGCCCTCGCACGAGCCAGGAGGTTCTCGTCATAGGCCGCGACAGTCCTGGGAGCCCCGCGAGCGATGCCTGCCAACCGCTCCGCCCAGATGCGAAGGTTGTCTCCGACGTGGCAGACATACGCCACCACCGACCACGACAGCTCAGGGTGACGCTCGTGCCCGTTGGCACCGCGAAGCAGTTCGCGGTAAGCCTCGGGGGTCCCCAGCACGAGTGAGACCGCATCCGCCTGTGAGATGGACCAGTCATATCCGCATTCACGACAAGGGTCCCCGTAGAGAGCTTCTTCCCACCCGCTCACAATACGATCATGGCTGTCGGTCCGCACCCCGGTCAATGCTTACGTCTGTCGCGAACCTCCCGAGGCGACATGAATCTGCCGAGGTACCCGACCGTTTGGGGGAATGTGCGGTGACAACACGCGGTCAGGGACATAGCCCTACGCTTGGCATCCATGATCCCTCTGCGAGACCAGATAGAGGCCGCTCTAATCACGGCACATCAGTCCTCAAAGTTCAGCCGAGAACTTTCGACTGGGCAAGTGCCTCTCCTTCGGAAAAATGACCCTGAGGGCACCGCTGTCGCCGTGCAACACCTGCTATTCGTGGTCACGGCTCTTGAGCAGACTGTGAAGCGTCTTGCGGACGAGATAGACGCCCTGCGCCCAACGAGCTAGGGGGCGCAGGTGGAGCTACTCGGGCAGGTCAGGCTCGAGGCCCGAGCGGATCGGTGGTGGCGTCAGACATGTTCAGTCCATCGGGTCACGCAGGTGTGCGGGGAAACTCTGGCCAACGAAGTGCAGCGCTGATCGGTCTGGCTCTCGTGGAAACGTCCCGCTAGCTCTAGGGCTTGGCCTAGTTCCACCGGCATTCCCACACCATCGGCGTCGCCATCTTGATTGGTCCAGCGACGGCTGACCCGGTATCCCTAGCGCTTCCTCCACTCGGCAACGGCAGCGTCGGAGATCCGACCAAGGGGCACCTTCAAGTCCAGTCTGATCTGGCGCTGCTGGGTGGGTGTCAGCTTGGAGAACGCCGTAACCGTTGTCTGGCGTCGTGTTGCCTTTGCGGTGGTCTTCTTCGTCGTGCGGCGCTGGGTGGCCTTGCGTGCCGGAGCTCGCTTCGCGGCTTTCTTCGCGGGAACCCGCTTCACGGTCTTCCGTACCGTGCGCTTTGCGGCCTTGCGTGCCGGAGCCCGCTTCGCGGCCTTCTTCACTAGAGCCCGCCGTTTAACGGCTTTCCTCGCTGTGGCCCGCTTTACTGCCATAGTCGTACCCCTCCTGTGCGTCTCGCTCTTCTCGTCTCTGCGGCGGTCATCTTCTCAACCCTCTTAGAATGTTCCACTCCGAGAATCGTGCTGTTTGTCGCCGTACTTATGCCCACGCTACCCCTCCAGGTCGTACCGGGCATTGATCGCCGGTCCTCAGGACGACCGCTCATTGATCACTGCCAAGTGGAATGCTTGGAGCCGCGTGCCCACCGCGACCACGTCCGGGACCATGTGCGCGCCAAGGCCAGAGCCGCGGCTGTTCCGCTCGCCGCCTAAGCCTTAGACTCGCGGGTCGTGGAGATCCGCTGCGCAGAGTGTGGATGCTTGGTCGACCATGGGGTTCGTATCGTCGTTTGTGACAACCCCAACTGCTGTTGCCAGCATCTCCCGATCCGCCCGGACCCCGACGCTCCGGTTCCCTCAGAATGATCCGGTCAACGGTCCTCACCCCGAGTTTCGCCGACCGTTTCGCTGATCCCTATTAGGCGACCAAGACCCCCGCGGCGATGAGTAGGCCGGGGCCGAGCCCCAGCCCGACGAGGACCAGGGCGACGACGCCGACGGCTACCGAGAGGACGAGCTTGTCTGCGGCCACCCAAGACGCCGAAGACAGCAATCAGAGCGTGAAGTGGCCTGGCTGAAGGGCACCGGGTCAGTAAACGACAGGGCCGACCAGCTCCGCAACGCCCGACATGAGGTCACTAGGTGATCTCATCCGGCCACGACGTCCTGCCCAGTGGGCCGCTCCCGGCCACGACGAAAGCGCCTGCGCGGGGGCGGCGGCGCTTCAGGTGACGGCAACGTAGCCGCCGCCTCGGATCGCCATCGCCCGTAGCTGGATGTCGGCGATCCCCAGACCCCGCAAGGCCATTGGTAGGGTCAGCGTGTGACCAGATTGTTGGTGGCCCTCGTCTCCACCCACGGCGGGCGAAAGAGCAGGACCACCGGACATCGCATCGGTATGTTGATCGTTTTAGCTGCCTTGCTCGCTGCCAGCGGATCATCCGCGGTGGCCACTTCGCAGTGGTCCATGCCGTCGAGTCTCGCCACCTTGCTCGCTATCTACGGATCATCCGAGGTGGCCACTCCACAGTCGTCCACGCCGTCGAGCGTGACGTCAACCACAACCAGTACCGCCATCTCGACCCAGAATGCCACAGCGGTCTATTTCGCAAGCGCCGCCATCTCTCTGTCACCGGTGCCGCCCTCCGAGTGGGCTCCCGACAGCTCTTCAAGGTCCTCGAAGAGTCGCTCGACGACGGAACTGACTCAGACGATCAGAGTGGTCGTCTGCTCCGCGCACAAGGTCCACTCGATCAAGCCCGTACATCCGTGCCCGGTCAAGCCCTTACACCCGGTCAAGCCCTTACACCCGGTCAAGCCCTTACACCCGGTCAAGCCCTTACACCCGGCAGAATAGGGTCGGAATCGGCATTTCCTGACACTGCGAGACGACGGTCTTAGAAGTCATCCTGACAAGTCACTACGTCCTTCCTGATGCGAGCTGACTGAGCCGACTCAGATCGTCCGGTGCGCCGAGGACCATCATTCGGTCAGCAGAGCGGATGATGGTGTCGCCGGTCGGTGGAATGACCTCTCGGCCACGCTCGATAGAAGTGACGAGCACGCCGCGCGAATCATCTAGAGGTCCCACCCAGTTGTCCAGTCTTGCTCTGGCACCTCGCCTGCAGCTGCAGAGAGCCGTCCGAGCGCCTGAATGAGGACGACCTGCTCCTCGGGGGGAATCTCGCTCATCATGTGCTCGATCTCCCGACGCCGCCGATCTGTGACGGTATCGACGAGTGCCCGGCCCTTCTCGGTCAGCACGACCCGGAGGAGACGTCGATCGCCCCGCTCCTCCCTCCGGCGAATGAGGTCCTTCCGCACCAAGCGGTCGCACATCCGGGTCGCTGTTGCTGGCGTCACTCCCACTGCCTCGGCGAGCCCAGCAAGGTTCTGAGGTCCACGGGACGCGAGCACGACGAGCGTCCGGTACTGCGTGAGGGTGACCTCCTCGCCGACATCGGAGAGAGACCGAGCAGCCACTGCCACGAGGACCCGGCTGGCCGATAGGACGGCATCGACCACCGAGTCGGGCAGCTCGGAAGGCCCAGATCGGCTCGGACTCATATACTAATCATTACGTATGCTAACACCGATCAACGTCAGTCCAGCTGGCCAGCCGACCCGCTCCGATCCAGCATGCGTGCCGAATCGAGGACACTGCCCCGCTGAGAGAGACCGAGGCACGACAACACGGGTCGTGGAACCCGCAACGCCAGCGAGCCACGAAAGATCGGAAAATACGAATCATGGAATCTGACAGCGCCCCGTCCGAGGCTCCCGGCTCGAAGCCGGGAGCGATGCCCGATGCAAGCGACGATCTGAAATCGCTGCCTCTGCCGGAGGTGGAGAAGCGGTTGGGGTCGTCACCGGAGGGGCTCACGCAGGCAGAGGCGGAGAAGCGGCTGATCCAGTACGGGCCGAACGAGATCGAGGAGAAGAAGGTCAACCCGCTCCTCCAGCTGCTCACCTATTTCTGGGGTCCCATCCCCTGGATGATCGAGGCTGCAGTGATCCTGTCCGGCGTGCTCCGTCACTGGCCGGACTTCATCATCATCCTGGTCCTGTTGCTCGCCAACGCTGGGATCGGGTTCTGGGAAGAACACCAGGCAGGCAAGGCCATTGCTGCCCTCAAGGCCGAACTGGCGATCAAGGCACGGGTGCTCCGTGACGGCAAGTGGATCACCCCGCCGTCGCGTGAGCTGGTTCCGGGTGACGTCATCCGCCTGCGCCTGGGCGACATCGTGCCTGCCGATGCACGCTTGCTGGACGGAGACCCAATCGAGGTGGACCAGTCAGCGCTGACCGGAGAGTCACTGCCTGCCACCCGCACAAGTGGGGAGACGGTGTTCTCCGCTTCGATCATCCGTCAGGGTGAGATCGGGGCCATGGTCTACGCCACAGGTGCGAAGACCTACTTCGGCAAGACAGCAGAGCTGGTGCAGGAAGCGCAAACCGTCAGCCACTTCCAAAAGGCAGTGCTGAAGATCGGTACTTTCCTGATCATCCTCGCAGCAGGGCTGGTGACGTTGATTACCGTCGTCTCGATCCTCCGAGGTGACCCGATCCTCGACACGTTGCAGTTCGCCCTGGTGCTCACCGTGGCAGCGATTCCCGTGGCAATGCCGACAGTGCTCTCGGTCACGATGGCAGTCGGAGCGCGACTGCTCGCCACGAAGAAGGCGATCGTGAGCCGCTTGGTGGCCATCGAGGAGCTGGCGGGCGTAGACGTGCTCTGCACGGACAAGACCGGCACCCTGACCCAGAACAAGCTGACGCTCGGCGATCCGTTCGCGGTCAATCAGGTTCCCGCTGAGCAGATCGTGCTCGCTGCGGCTTTGGCCTCGCGCGCCGAGGACAAGGACACCATCGATCTGGCGGTTCTCGGTGGCGTGAAAGACCAAAACTCCCTCAAGGGCTATCAGCTGCTGCATTACCAGCCCTTCGATCCGGTGCACA
>PLIG01000230.1:9519-9785 GCA_003139255.1 Acidimicrobiaceae bacterium
CGCTCGCTGGGCGTGGCCCGGGCCGGTCAGGATGGTCAGTGGCAGTTCCTCGGCGTACTGCCCCTGTTCGATCCGCCACGCGACGACGCCAAAGCCACCATCGCCACGGCGCTGAAGATGGGCGTCAAAGTCAAGATGGTGACAGGCGACCAGCTAGCCATCGCCCAGGAAACCGCCAAGAAATTAGGGATGGGAACCAACATTCTGGATGCCAGCAGCCTGGGCGACCTCAAGCAGGACGCTCCCAGCGCGGTGATCGACTCCAT
>PLIG01000137.1 GCA_003139255.1 Acidimicrobiaceae bacterium
CGCGAGCAGGGCATCACCATCGACGTCGCCTACCGCTACGCGGCAACCCCGTATCGCAAGCTGGTGATCGCAGACTGCCCGGGCCACGTCCAGTACACGCGAAACATGGCCACGGGCGCGTCCGCGGCCGACCTCGTAGTGGTGGTGGTCGACGTCACCACCGGGCTGCGCGAACAGACGCGTCGGCACTGCTGTATCGCGGCCCTGCTCGGGGTACGCCACTTGCTAGTGGCGGTGAACAAGATGGACCTCGCCTTCTGGGACCGCTCCGCCTACCTAGCGGTCGACCGGGAGATCCGCGCCTTCGCGCAGAGGCTGGGCATCGAGAACGTGATCACGGTGCCCGTGTCCGCCCTGGAGGGCGACAACGTGGCGTCAGTTCCGTCGCGCTCATCCCTGGTACACAGGACCCACGATCCTCGATGCCCTCGAACAAACCGGAGCCGGAGCTTGGGCCACCGAGAGGGGCGCCGGGGGGCGCCTTCCCGTGCAGTCGGTCGTATGGCACCCCGGAAGCGGTCGCTCCTACACGGGAATGGTGAGCGGTGGCACGCTGCACACCGGTGACGAGGTGGTCGTGCTACCGGCCGGCACACGTACGCGGATAGCGTCACTTCGCACCTTCGACGGACCACTCGAGCAGGCGGTGGCTCGCATGTCGGTGACCGTGCAGCTCGAAGACGACCTCGATATCACGCGCGGAGACATGCTGGCGACGGTGGACAGTGCGCCCGAAGTCGTGGGAGAGCTCGAAGCCACCTTGTGCTGGTTCGGCCCCAGCCCCGTGGAAGCGGGCCAGCAGTTCCGCATCAAGCACACCACCCGAGTCACACAAGCAGGGTCGTCTGTGTCGAGGCCCGCCTCGACATCGGTTCGCTCGAGCTCGAGGTGGCAGGCTCCCTCGCCGACAACGAGATCGGCGTTGCCCGCCTGGCAGTGGCGACCCCGCTGGCGGCCGACCCTTACCGGGTGAACCGAGTGACGGGAAGCTTCGTCGTGATAGACGAAGGCACCAGCGCGACGGTGGCGGCGGGCATGGTGGGCTCCCCTGTCTTCGCGTCGGATGCTGATCCTGCGTGAGGCTCGCACGAGGCTCGCACGAGGCTCGCACGCGATGTGCTCGCCCGGCACCATTGCGTGAGCTTCGCGAGTTGTCCACCCTCTTGAAGCCCCTGACCTCTTGCACACACCTGGGTCCGACAGGGGCGGCTTCTCAGGCACGATTTGCGGCTTCTTGCAAAACGAGTGGACAACAATTGCCCTAGATACGGCATACTTGGGACGTGGATGCCGTCGACCGGTTGAAAGAACCCAGGCTGGGGCCACAAGCCGAGGACGGCGAGCGGCCCTCGGTGTCGAAAGTGCCGACGGGCGAACGGACGACAAGGACAGCGTCAAGAACGGTCCCAGCCGACGACGAAGTGACCGACGCGATCATCCACGCGAGTCGCACCTTGTTCGGGATCGCGGTGCGGTCGCTCACGGCGAGCGACGAGGAAGTGACCCTCCCCCAGTACCGGGCGTTGGTCACCCTCGCCTACGGCAGAGGTCGCCGGCTGGCTGATCTCGCATCGTCGCTGGGCGTAAGCCCTTCCACGGCCACTCGTATGTGCGACCGCCTGGTGCGCAAAGGGCTCATCAGCCGAACGCGTGACGAAATCGACCGTCGCGAGGTGAACCTAGAAGTGACCCCGGGCGGTCACAAGATCGTGGAGGGCGTGATCGAACGGCGACGGGCTGACGTGCGCGACCTGCTCAAGCGGCTTCCGCAAGACACCAGGAACCAGCTTGTCGAGGCGCTCAACGTCTTGGCCAACGCAACCAGCAAGGCTCCCGAAGTCCACTGGTCGCCCGGCTGGCACGAGTAGTCCGAGGCCACGAGTGCCGCGTCGCACAAGCCGCTAGGCAACAAAGACGCTCTTCGCCTCGCAGAACTCCCGGATCCCCAGAGCGGAGAGCTCGCGCCCGTAACCGGAATGCTTCGTGCCGCCGAAGGGTAGTTCGGGAGTGGACACCACCATGGAGTTCACGAACACCATGCCCGCCTCGAGGCGTTCGATGAAACGGAGGCGATCGCGCTCGTCGTTGCACCACACGCTCGCTCCAAGGCCGAACGTGGTGGCGTTCGCCAGTTTCACGGCCTCGTCGGTGGAATCGACTCGGTACAACATAGCAACGGGTCCGAACACCTCTTCACTGTGCACACGCATACCCGCTCCGACGCCAGTGATCACGGTGGGTGGATAGAACCAGCCGCGCCCCGGTAACGGAGCACCCCCGCAAAGCACAGTCGCACCCTTCGCCCGGGCATCTTCCACCTGGGCTTGGACTTCGTCGCGACCCTGGCGCTGTGCCAGAGGTCCCAGCTCGGTGGAGGGATCCATCGGGTCGCCTACAGTCAGTTCGCGCATCTTCGCGACGAACCCCTTTTCGAAGGCATCGTAGACGTCGCGGTGCACGATGAAACGCTTCGCCGCTATGCAGCTCTGCCCGTTGTTCTGAACTCGTGCCTGAACCGCGACCGCCACCGCCCGATCGAGATCTGCCGAGGGCGTCACCACGAACGGGTCGCTTCCGCCCAGCTCGAGCACGGATTTCTTGAGGGCACGTCCAGCCGCCTCGGCCACCGCCCTTCCAGCTGCTTCGGAGCCCGTGAGAGTTACGGCCTGGACGCGTGGATCTGCGATGATTCGCTCCACTTGCCCCGAACCGATGAGCAAGCTCTGAAATGCCCCGGGCGGGAATCCAGCACGGTGAAACAAGTCCTCTATGAGAAGCGCAGTCTGGGGAACGTTCGAAGAGTGCTTCAAGAGCCCCACGTTGCCGGCCATCAGTGCCGGCGCGGCGAAGCGCATGACCTGCCACATGGGAAAGTTCCAGGGCATCACTGCGAGCACAGGGCCCATCGGTCGGTAGATCACCCGGCTCTCGCTCGCTGTAGTCCTCACCGGCTCGTCGGCGAGGTAACCCTCGGCGTGCTCGGCGAACCATCGGAGCGTCGACGCGCACTTGGCCACCTCTCCTTTTGCCGCGGCGTAGGTCTTTCCCATCTCGGCGGTGATAACGCGTGCCACGTCGGGGAGCTCGGCCTCGAGAAGCTCTGCTGCAGAGACCGCCAAGCACCCGCGCGCTTCGAACGATATGTCGCGGAGCATGGCGAACCCGTCGGCTGCCGCTGACAACTTCGCCTCTATCTCCTCGTTGCTGTGCGGCGTGAACTGTTTCTCGGTCTCTTCGGTGGCGGGATTGACTGTTGCTATAGGCATGCCCACATCATCCCTCGCCAAGGGAGGGACCGAGCACAAGGCCAAAGATGCAGTCCGCACCGGCATGCGAGAATCGTCCAGTGAACGGCCTCTCGAATATCGACATGGCCAGGGACCTGGTCGCCAGTGCCAAGCGCGTAGTGGCGCTGACCGGGGCCGGGATCTCCACTGCTTCGGGCATTCCCGACTTTCGCGGACCATCAGGCGTGTGGACCAAGAACCCAGAGGCCGAGAAGCTCTCGACCCTGCAGGCCTACATGTCCGACCCCGAGGTGCGACACCGTGCCTGGCAGGAACGTCTCGAGTCTCCGACATGGAAGGCGACACCGAACGCCGGCCACTACGCCCTGGTGACGCTCGAGCACCTGGGTGTGCTCGACACCCTCGTTACGCAGAACATCGACGGCCTCCACCAGGCGGCCGGCACGGATCCTGAACGGGTCGTGGAGATTCACGGGACGATGCGCGAGGTGACCTGCATGAGCTGCGGCGCTCGCACGCCCATGCCCGAGGTGCTCGAACGCGTGAAAGCCGGGGAGCAGGACCCGGCGTGCCCCGAGCCCTCCGGCCCCGACAAAATGTGCGGTGGGATCCTGAAGTCAGCCACCATCAGTTTCGGTCAGAACCTCGTGGCCGAGGACCTCGAGCGTGCAGAGCGCGCCGCTTCGGCCTGCGACCTGTTGCTGGCGGTGGGGTCGAGCTTGTCGGTTTACCCCGCGGCCGGACTCGTTCCCACCGCCCACCTGTCCGGGGCTCGGGTGGTGATCGTGAACGGCGAGCCGACCCAGTACGACTCGATCGCCGACATCGCGATCCACGGCCCGATCAACGAGGTGCTGCCAGCGATCGTGGGCTCAGCGCCTCTGTGAGCTCAGGTTCCTCTTTTTCGCGGCCGCAGAGCGAACCACCAGATGCTGGCTATCGTGCCCGCAACACCTGCCGCCGCCACCAGACGCTTGAGTAGCTTGCGGCTGCTGCCCACGGCCTGCACGCTACCAGCCTCGCCAGGCTCTTCGGCCGGGGTTTCTTCGCGCCTGCGAGGAACACATTCCAAGCCGTCGTGGACCAGACTGTGGCCCGTGCGCCTGACCCTCAACATGCCGCCACGCGCTCGAGCGCTCGTGCCGGGCATCGGCACGGCGCTCATGTTCGCGATAGCGCTCACGGCCTGCGGGCGATCGACGCGCGACGTCCCGATCGCACCAGGTGCGCCTTCCATCGCATCGGTGTCCCACGGACGATTCGTCACCACAGTCCTGCTCGGTCGCGGCGACGTGCTCGTGACACCACCTCCGGACGGGGCCCGCGCGAGGTTGCCCGAGACGACCGCGTGGTCCATGTTCGAGTCTTCGGACTCAGCGCAAGGCGCCCACGCCTTTGCCATCCTCGGGCTCGCAGTGGCCACCGTGGTCCCGACCGTGCCCTTGCAAGCGCCTGCGACTGCCCTCACCGTGCCCGGGACGTCGAAGGCAGCGTCGCCGACGAGCGCTCCTACCACGAGCGCTCCTACGAGCACTCCCACCACCGCGGCGCCACCCACGACGCCTCCCCTGCCGAGCTACAACCGTCGCCTGGCATGGGTGGGGATCGCCTGGGGAGGTGTACGGGCGTGCCCCGCAGCCGCGGCATCGGGGAACCTGCAGACCAACACCACCGAGGTGGCCGTGCTCATCGACGCGGTCACCGGCCACGACGTGATCGCCTACACGAGCGGAACGGACGCGTCCTGCACCGGGCCGGCAAGCGCACCCACGGTGGTTCGGCCGAACCAGGTGGTGTCGGTTCCCTGGCAGCCGATTGGTCCAGCAAGCACGGCGGTGCGCGTGACCGTGCCCCCGTGCGGACGCTACGACGGCTGGACGCAGTTGGTGGACACGGGAGCGCAGCTTGCCGTCCAGGTACTGGCGAGCGTCCCGTTCGATCCGCTGTGCACGGCGTCCTCGACGCAGGTGGAGGATGTCGACGACGTCGTCCCCCTGGGCTCCGCGCAGCAGCAGATGCAACACGCCGCGCTGGGCTCCGTCGACGAACTGCGCGTGCTGCCGGGCGCGGTGAAAGGGGGCCGCCCGGTCGCTAGCTAGAGCCGGCCAGTCCACATGGTGGCGAGGACCACGCCGCGGTGGATCTCAGACGGCGGTGGTCGCGTGACGCGGCGTCGAAACGAGCTCCACGTCGGGAGGTAGACCTGTCACCTCTACGTCGTCACCTTCGACCTCGACGGTCACCCGCGACCCGGCGAGCGGGATCCGTTCGACCTTCAGATGATGGATGCCGTCGGGAAGCGAAGGAGCCAGCCATGTCATGCCGTATGGGACCCACGGATCGAGACGCAGGATGGTCCGCAAGCACAGCAACGGAGATGCAGCGGCCCACGCCTGGGGTGAGCAGGAGGTCGGATACCCCACCGGAGATACGAGCTCACCACGGTCGAGCCCGCTGAAGAGCTCGGGCAGACGCCCGCCTAAATGGACGGCTGCATCGAGCAACGCGCACACCAGCCTCTGGGCATCCTCCGCCATCCCGTAGCGCGACAGCCCGGCCGCCACAATGGCTGTGTCGTGCGGCCATACAGACCCGCAGTGGTAGCTGATCGGGTTGAACCCCCCCATCGTGGTGGCGAGCGTGCGAACCCCCCACCCGCTGAACATCTCGGGGGACATGAGCTTCGCCGCGACGAGGGGAGCCTTCTCCTCGTCGACGATTCCTGCCCACAGGCAGTGACCCATGTTCGACGCGAGAGAGTCGATCGGCTTCTTGTCTTGGTCGAGGCCTACGGCGTACCAACCCTTGTCCTCCAACCAGAAATCCCGGTTGAAGTCCTCCTTGAGACGGGTTGCCTTTGCCCGGAAGCGCTCGAAGGTGGGCTCGTCGCCCTCTTCGTGCGCGAAGTGGGCACGAGCCAGATAAGCGCTGTACACGTAGGCTTGCACCTCGCACAGGGCTATAGGCGTCTGCGCCACGCGGCCGTCGGCGTACCTGATGCCGTCGCCCGAGTCCTTCCAACCCTGGTTCGCCAGGCCTCGATCCGTGGCACGTTGGTACTCGACATAGCCGTCCCCGTCCATGTCCCCGTACCGCTCGATCCACTCGAGCGCGCGCTCGGCGTTGGGGAGAAGCTCGTCCACCGTCTCGCGCGCCAACCCCCATCGTCGCAGCTCGCCCAGCAGCATCACGAACAGTGGCGTGGCATCGGCGGTTCCGTAATAGATGCTGCCTCCGCCGAGCGAGAGCGAGGGGGCTTCCCCGAAGCGCATCTCGTGCAAGATCCTGCCCGGCTGTTCCTCGCTTCGAGGGTCAATGTCCTCGCCCTGGAACCGTGCCAGCGTCTGCAGCACGCCCAGGGCGAGGTCGGGATCGACCAGTAGAGCCATCCAGGACGTGAGCAACGAGTCGCGACCGAAGACGGTCATGAACCAGGGCGCACCGGCTGCCAGAACGACGCGCTCGGGGAAGTCGGGATCGAATATACGAAGAGCCCCGAGATCCTCCGCGCCGCGGGCGAGTACCGCGCGCAGTCCCTCATGATCGGTCTCCACCTGCGGCACCTGACGGCGCCACCTGGCTAGGCGCTCGGCGGGAGCGGCTCGCTCGACCGAATGTCCACACAAGTATCTCGGGTCTATGACCTTGCCCTCGATCACGGGGTGCACCTCTGCGCATGCCTTCCACTCGCCACGCGCAGGCACGACGGCTTCGAAGCTCACCAGGTCCTCCCCCAGGTTCGAGGGGGTGGGCGAGAACTGGAGCACCGTTCCACGGTTCACGGTTCCACGGTGGTACGACAGCTCCAAGCTTTCCTTACGCCAGGCACGCGAGATCTCGCCGTCAGGGTCCGCAGCCCGCCCCTCTTTCACCGCGAACAGGTCCGCGAAGTCGGCGTCCACGAACAGCTCGACAGAGCAGAAAGTCGGCTCGTCGCCGAAGTTCCTGATCACCAGGTCCTCCCGCATGCCTTGCCCGACGAAACGGTGCCGAAAAACCATGAGAGTCGAGTCCGCCCGACCGGGGTCCGGATGGAGCCGCGAGACAAAGGTCGCCGAGAAAGGGTCCTCTGTCACCGCGGCAAGGGCCTCGGGGCGGCTCGCGTTAACCCGCAGCTCGAAGCGCGAGAGGATCCGGGTGTCACGCACGAACAGCCCCTGCGCCGAGGTCGACACCATGTCGCCGACCTCAGTGCTGATCGCGAAGGTGGACTCGTCGACGAGGGTGACGACTCCGCCGGGCCGGTCGATCGCCGTCACCCTGCCGGAGATGGTCCAGGAGTCCGTCATCGACGAGGACGCTACCGGACACCCGGGTCGGCGATGCTCGGTGCCGTGCCGGTGGCACCCGACATTTGCACTACCGCGGTAGTGCAAATGATCAGCCGGACGCTAGACTTGCGACGTGGCCCCGATCCTGGAGGTGGAGAACCTGCACGTCACCGCCGAGGACACCCAGATCCTGCACGGTGTCGACCTAGCGGTCGACGAGGGCGAACTGCACGCGTTGATGGGGCCGAACGGTTCGGGCAAGTCGACGTTCGCCAGCACCCTTCTGGGGAACCCCGCTTACCGGGTGACGGCGGGCAGGATCCGCTTCCGAGGCGAGGACGTCACCGACTGGCCGACCGACGTGCGGGCCAAGGCTGGGATGTTCTTGGCTTTCCAGTACCCCGAGGAGATCGCCGGCGTCCCAGTGGTCCAGTTCTTGCGGCAAGCGGTTTCGGCACGCGCCGGCGAGGACCGCTCGGTGCTCGAGGTCCGCATGTCGATGACCGAATGGATGCAGCGTCTGGGTATGGACCCGTCGTTCGCGGAGCGCCGGCTAAACGAAGGCTTCTCCGGCGGAGAGAAGAAGCGCAACGAGATCCTACAGATGGCCATGCTCGATCCTGAGATCGCCGTGCTCGACGAGACCGACTCCGGCCTCGACGTCGACGCCCTGCGCATGGTCGCCCACGGCGTGCAGACGGTGCGCGACGAGCGGCCGGCCCTCGGGATCCTGCTCGTGACGCACTACACGAGGATCCTCGAGCTCCTGCGCCCGGACGTTGTCCACGTGCTCGTCGACGGCAAGATCGCGGACACCGGCGGACACGAGCTGGCCGACCGTCTCGAGGCCGAGGGCTACGAGCCGTGGCGGAGATGACGATGAGCTCTATCGCATGCAAGGCCGACTTCCCTCTGCTCTCGCAACAGGTGCACGGGAGACGGATTGTGTACCTCGATTCGGCATCTTCGTCGCAGCGACCGCAGGTGGTTCTCGACACGATGGACGACTACTACCGCACCACGCACGCCAACGTGCACCGGGGCATCTACGCGATTGCCGAGGAGGCCGACCGCCGTTATGAAGGTGCGCGCATGGCAGTGGGCGGTTTCATCGGCGCCCCGGACCCCGAGCACGAGGTCATCTTCACCAAGAACACCACTGAGGCGATCAATCTGGTCTCCTCGAGCTGGGGGCGGTGCAACCTACGCGCCGGCGATGCGGTGCTTCTCACCGACATGGATCACCACTCGAACATCGTGCCGTGGCTCACCCTCGCCGAGGAACGCTCGCTCGAGCTTCGCTGGCTCGGAATCGACGAGCAGTACCGTCTCGACCTCTCCGAGCTAGACCATCAGCTCGACGGCGTGAAGCTCGTGGCGTGCACGGCCATGTCGAACGTGCTCGGGACGATCCCCCCGTTCGCCCAGATAGCAGAGCGCGCTCACAGCGCTGGCGCGCTCGTGCTCGCCGACGCCGCCCAGCTCGTCCCGCACCTGCCCACCGACGTCGGCTCGCTCGGATGCGACTTCTTGGCGTTCAGTGCGCACAAGATGCTGGGTCCCACCGGGATCGGCGTTCTGTGGGCTAGGCGCGCGTTGCTAGAGGAGATGCCCCCCTTCCTCGGCGGTGGCGGGATGATCCGTGACGTCCGCCACGACGGATTCAGCGCAAACGTGCTGCCCTGGAAGTTCGAGGCTGGCACCCCGCCCATCGCAGAGGCCGTGGGCCTGGGAGCCGCGGTCGGCTACCTGGAGTCCACGGGAATGGAGGCGGTCCGAAAGCACGAGATGAACCTCACCTCGTACGCGCTCGACACGCTGTCCGAGCGCTTCGGCGAGAACCTTCGGATCTTCGGTCCCCCCGACGCCGAGGAGCGCGGCGGCGTGATCTCCTTCGCCTACCGCGACGTCCACCCGCACGACATGGCCCAGGTGCTCGACCAGTCCGGCGTGTGCGTCAGGGCGGGGCACCACTGCACCAAACCCCTCATGCGCCACCTTGGCGTATCGGCCACAGCCCGGGCCTCGCTGTACCTGTACAACGACGAGTCGGACGTGGACGCTCTCGCCGAAGCCATGGCCAAGGCCGATACCCTGTTCGGGTAGAAGCGCTCGAAGATACTGCGAGCGGTCCACCTGCCTGTCCCGTCCAAAAGCACCGCGAGGAGCCCATGACTGGTCTCGAAGACCTGTACCGAGAGATCATCCTCGACCACTACCGAAGCCCGCGCAACCGCGGTGAGCTGCCCGTACCCCCCGCACACCGGGTCGAGGGGTTCAACCCGTTGTGCGGCGACGAGGTGGTCCTCTACGTGGAGCTGGACGACGGTACGCTCTCCGACATCCGGATCACGGGCCAAGGGTGCTCGATCAGCCAGTCCTCCGCGTCACTCATGTCCGCTGCGGTGAAAGGCAAGTCGATCTCCAAGGTGCGAGGTCTGATCCGGACATTCAAGGCCATGATGTCGATCCACGAGACCTGCCTCGGAGAAGACTCCGAGGGCGCCAGCTCGAACGGCGCCTCTTCGGACAAGGCCGCCGTCGACCTCGAAGCCCTTGGCGAGCTTGCCGCTCTCCAAGGGGTGGTCAAGTTCCCGGTCCGTATCAAGTGCGCCACCTTGTCTTGGAACGCGCTCGCCCAAAGCCTCGACGAGATCGGCGCCGGCTGAGCGCGAAGATCACCCGCCGGACGAGCTCAGCAGGGAGTCGGGTTGAACGGTCCTGTGCCCGGCACGGTAGCGGGGGTCGACGAGCCCGAGGCACCCGAGCTTCCCGAGCGCGCCGATGATCCAGACGGCGAGCTCGTCACGGTCGACGGCACCGCGATCGGCGAGCCGTAGGCATCGAGAGGCGCCGTCACCACAGAGCCCGGCTGTGAACCCAGGAACTGGGTGATCACCTGCTGGGCCGCAGGCTCCTGGACGACCTCCACGTCCCCCGCGACGCTCGAGTACCCACCTGTCGTCGGCAAGGTGAACGTCTGTAGGGATGATCCCGAGAACGCGTGGTACCGCTGGGCGAGCGCGAGCATCGCGCCGCTCGACATGCCGTTGTCCTTCGCGATGTCGTGGACGACCGAGCCGAGGAAAGCGTTGATCGTGAGCGGGTTGTAGCTCGACTTCGCTTTGTTGATCACGACCTCGATGATGGTGTTCTGGCGCTGGATGCGTCCCAGGTCGCTCGATGGGTCGTATACCCAGTAGCCGGGACGTTCCTCGTACTCGTAGTAGCGAGAACGGGCGAGTGCCAGCGCCATGTTCCCGTTCAGGGTCTGGCAGCCCGCCTGGGGGATGTTCAGACCGGAGTTGTTGTTACCGTTGTCGTTGTCCCGCACCGGGTAGGGGAAGTCGAGCTTGATGCCCCCGACCGAGTTGACGAGGTCGATCACCCCGCTGAAGTCGACGATCACGAAGTGGGCGATGGGAATCCCAAAGGTGCTCTCGATCGTCTGGACCAGCGGGCCGGGACCGTCGTTGAACGCGGTGTTGATCTTGTTGTCCGTGGCGAGGCCGCTGCCCGACGGCATGTCCGACAGCGCAACGTAGGTATCGCGCGGGATCGACAGGAGCCTTGCAGTGCCCGAGGTCGGGTCGACGTGGAGGATCTTGATGGTGTCGCTGCGCTGTCCTCCCACCTGGGACGCACTACCGAAAGCGCGCGAGGCCGACCCAGTGTTTCCCACTCGGGAGTCAGAGCCCACGAGGAGCACGTTGTACGGGGCACCGTCGGCAACCGCCGCGCATGTCGCGCAGTTGATCGACTTGACCTGGCCGAGGCGATAGCGCAGGTAGCCGTATACCCCCCCCGCCACCACCAGGACCACAGCGACGAAGATCGCCGCGATCTTGAGGACGCCCTCGCCGGCGCTTCGGCGCCTGCGAGGGCGTCGCCTGGACGGAGAAAGTACCGGCACGGAACTGCGCGGGGGTGCGACGACCGGACGTGCCACGACAGAGCCAGGACCTGCAGAACGCCTTCCTCGAGGAGAACTTCGCCCGATGACGCCCGCGGCGCTTTCCCGTTCGAGATCACGCGCCATGTTGCCAGACGGTACAGCGTGTGACACGACGCGCGGTGTCACGCACCCCCGGCACTCGCGTGTACGTGCACTCTCTAGTAGGCCGCGTACCCGGTCCGATCGACCTCTTCGGCCAGCTCGGGACCTCCTTCCGCCACGACACGGCCGTCCACCAAGACGTGCACCATGTCGGGGACGAGGGCGCTGAGCAAGCGGCGGTAATGGGTGATCGCCAGCACACCGAGCCCCCACTCGTCGACGCCTGTCAGAACGCGCCGAGCAACGACGCGCAAGCCGTCGATGTCGAGTCCCGAGTCGAGCTCGTCGAGGACCGCGATGTGGGGCTGAATTACCGCAAGCTGCAGCGTCTCGCTCCGCTTGCGCTCTCCACCAGACAGGTCGACGTTGAGCGCCCGGTCGAGCAGACGCGTCTCGAACCCGAGGCGGACTGCCTCGATCCAGGCGCGCTCGGCCGCTGGGCGAGCCTGAAGACCCTCCACCCGCTCAGCGCCGGCCGCGTCGCCATCACCGGCGCCGCGCGAAGCAAGGGCCTCGACGAGCACGTCGGTGAGGCGGACGCCGGGCACCTCGGTTGGGTACTGCGGAGCCAGGAAGAGGCCCATATGCGCCCTCTCCCAGGGAGCCATCGCCAGGAGGTCTTCGCCGTCGAAGGTAACCGTCCCGCCCAGCACCTGGTAGCCGGGCTTACCCATGAGGACATGAGCGAGCGTGCTCTTGCCCGACCCGTTCGGACCCATCACGGCGTGAACCTCGCCACTTCTCACGACCAGGTCCACTCCGAAGAGGACCTCGCGCCCCGGAACTCCGGCGCGCAATGCGTCCACCACGAGCTCGTGCGGCACGTCGAGACCGCGACGCTCGTTGCTGCGGGGGGCAGATGGCGCGTTCACGGCAGCTCCAACAGCACGTCGTCTCCCTCGACGCGCACGGCATAGACGGGCACCGCCTTGGTGGCGGGAAGCGAGCAGGCCTCCCCGGTGCGCAGGTCGAACGTCGAACCGTGCTTCGGACATTCGAGTTCGCGCTCTTCGACCATCACCTCTCCTTCGGAGAGCGAGTAGTTCTCGTGGCTGCAAATGTCGCCGATCGCGTAGAACTCATCACCGATTCGAACGAGCGCGATCCGGTGGCCATCGACATCGAACCGGCGGGCGGAACCCGCTTCGATCTCCTCGCGTCCGCAGACGCGAACGACGTCACCCATCTCCGTCTCCCGGTGGGGCGTCCGAAAGTCGATCCCCGGGTAGGCGCCCCGACAACCGCTGGCGCACGGCGTCCTCCAAGAACTTCCCCACACCCTCGAAGGGAGCGTGGGCGGCGAGGTCCGAGAAGAACCCGAGGACGATCAACCGTTCCGCCACTGATGGCTCGATCCCCCGCGACTCGAGGTAATAGCGCTGTTCCTCGTCAATGGGACCCACGGTGGACGCGTGACTGCAGCGCACGTCGTTCTCGTCTATGTCGAGGTTGGGCACCGAGTCGGCGTGTGCTCCTTCTGACAGGACAAGGTTGTGGTTGGTCTGAAAGGCATCGGCTCCGTGGGCACCGCGCTCGATGCGTATGAGGCCGCTGTAGACCGAACGAGCTCGGTCTGCGACCGCTCCCGTGAACAGCAACTCGCTGTGCGTGCGCGGCCCGTGGTGGTCCTGCAACGTACGGAAATCGTGGACCTGGTCGTCGGTGCCGAGGTAGCCGGCAAGCAGGGACGATCGTGCCCCTTCGCCAGCCACGTCGGAGTCTGTGCGAACCCGCGCATAGCGACCTCCAAGCGCGGCGGTAAAAGACCGCAGGGTGCCGTGTTGATCCACCCGGCTCGCCTGCAACGCGAGCTGCGTGGATCTCTGGTCGAGCACCTGCAGGTTCGCGTAATCGAGGCACCCGTCCTCGGCGACGTCGAGCTCGGTCACCGGCACCACGAGCGCGCTCGACCCCGCGCTGGCGAGCAGCTCGATCACGCCCGCGGTCGCCGATCGCCCGATCCGCACGAGCGTGCGCGGGAAACACGAGAACGTTCCTCCAGAGACCGGAGTGCTGGCGGTTCCGTCCGCGGGGCCGACCAGATGGACCACCACCACCGGGCGGGTGATCAGAACCTTCGGCACCACGGTTACGAGAACGACGTCGGCCAGAAATGCCTCGTGCAGCTCCCCGAAAGCGTCGCGGGGGTACCCCAGCTCGCCGAGCCCAGGCGGCTTCTCGCCATCGTCCCCACCCGCGCGTGCAGCGCTGATCTCGATCGCGCCCTCGGGTAGATCGGGCTCGGTCTTGACGGCGCGGACCACCCCGTCTCGTGTGACCACCAGCGCGGCGCGCGGTCCGAGCCCTCGTGCGAGCGCCTCACCCACCACTAGATCCGAGGAGCCACCTCCCCTCTCCATCGGTGCAGGTATCGGTGCAGATATCGGTGCGAAGGAGTCGAGATCGAAGCTGTCTATGCCGCTGTAGCGCCATATCTCCTCCGCCTCGGTCGGCAACGCCATCCCGGCGAAACGCCCGAATGCCTCGGCCCGACGGCGCGCCAACCACTGCGGGCCGCCCAGTGCGGCGGACGCGTCGGCAGTGAACGGGGCCGGGGTCGTGCCCACCGAGGTTAGTGTGGCAGCATGTCCTCCGACCGCGTCATCCGTATCGAAAGAGACGGCCATGTCGCCACCGTATGGCTCGACCGTCCCGAGGCCCGCAACGCGATGGGACCGTCGTTCTTCGAGGAACTGCCCGTGGCGATGGCGGAGATCTCCTCCGAGGACGGCGTGCGCGCCGTCGTGGTGGCAGCGAGCGGGACGGACTTCACCATCGGCCTCGATCTCAAGGCGATGGGGGCTCAGCTGTCGGACCCCGACGCAAGCGGTACCAATGCGAGAAGTGACGGGAGACGTCGGCCATCCTCGATGGCGGCCCGGGCGGCTCGTGCCCGGTCGAACATCCAGCGTCTCCAACAGTCCATCACCTCTGTAGCCGATTGCCCGAAGCCCGTGATCGCCGCTGTGCACGGCTACTGCATCGGAGGAGGCGTCGACCTGGTGAGCGCCTGCGACATCCGCTTGGCGAGCGCGGACGCCCTTTTCTCCGTGCGCGAGACCCGGGTGGCCATCGTCGCCGACCTCGGCAGCCTTCAGCGTCTCCCGCGCATCATCGGCAAGGGCCACGTAGCCGAGCTCGCGTACACCGGCAAAGACGTCACCGCAGCGCGGGCCAAGGAGATCGGGCTCGTGAACGATGTGCTGCTCGACGCGGCCGACACCCAGCAAGCCGCCCGAGCTCTCGCCTCGGAGATCGCGACCAACTCCCCCCTGGCCGTCCAGGGGACGAAAACCGTCCTCCGAGCCTGTGAGAACCGCTCGGTGACCGACGGGCTCGACTACGTAGCCGCTTGGAACGCCGGCTTCCTGCAGTCCGACGACCTGGTCGAGGCGATGACCGCGTTCATGGAGAAGCGATCGCCTCAATTCGAGGGGCGCTGAAAGGTTCTCAGCTGCGCCGGCTCCAGGGCCAACGGCGGCGGGCTGCTCCCTGGCGACGCTCGGCGCGCTCGTCCTCGCGTTCCACCTCGGAAAACGTCTCGGGCACAACGGAGTCCACGATGTCCTCAGCCTGCTCGAGCAGGTGTACCACGTCCGGCCCGCCGGGGCTCGGCTCGTCCTCGAGGGCCGGTTCCACGAGGCTGCCGGTCACCCAACCAGCGCCCGAGAGGCGCCGCTCGTAGGACGCACAACCCTCGGGGCAGCGCCAAGGTGCCTCGGGCGCCAGATCCAGTTCGCAGAACCGAACGACCTCACCGCTGTCGTAGGTCCGGCTCTGGAAGTGCTTGCACTCTTCGCGCATCGGCACGGCGCCATCCTCTCATGCTCAGGCTCGATCCTCGCCACGCGCGCCATGCCGGGGCGCCACTAGATCAGCCGACCGCGCCTTCCATCTGGAGCTCGATGAGGCGGCTCCATTCCACCGCGTACTCCATGGGCAGGGTGCGGGTGATCGGCTCGATGAAGCCGTTCACGATCATGCCCATGGCCTGGCTCTCCGACAGGCCGCGGCTCATCAGGTAGAAGAGCTGGTCCTCGCCTATCTTCGACACGGTCGCCTCGTGGCCGATCTGCGCATCGCGCTCCGCGACCTCCATGTAAGGCTTGGTCTCCGAGGTGGAGTTCTCGTCGAGGATGAGCGCGTCGCAGCGCACGAAGCTCTTCGAGTGCTTCGCCCCTTCGTCCACCCGAACCAGGCCCCGGTACGTGGACAGGCCCCCGTCCTTCGAGATCGACTTCGACACGATCGTCGAGGAGGTCTCCGGCGCGACGTGGATCATCTTCGCCCCTGCGTCTTGGTGCTGGCCAGGGCCCGCGTAGGCCACCGACAACACCTCGCCCGATGCCTTCGGGCCCACCAGGTAGACCGAGGGGTACTTCATCGTCAGCTTGCTGTTGTGCACGATGAACCCTTCGGACACGAAATTGCCAGTCCCCTCGACCTCGATGTCCCAAGTTGGAACGGCTGCCGAGGGCTCACCCACTTTCACCTTGCGAATCTCGACGGTGTCGGGCAATTCGATCTGCGAGCGGCCGACCTTCGTGAACCAGTGCCGTGCTGCAGGTGCCGTCGAGAGAGCCGCCTGCCGCAACTGCTCGCTGACCAGGTCACAGATTCGCGCGTCGGTTGGGAATTCGAGCCGGTGGCTCCCCTCACTGGTCGAGACGTAGTCCAGGATGTGGACCTCACGCTCCTCGTCATATTCAGTGAAAGCGCGCGAGGGGATCCCGAGCGAGGTGAGCACGCAGGCAACGTCCTCGAGCAGAGGCCGGTTGACCGATTCGAGGCTGAAGCCTCGTCGCCCGCCAGGCGCGAAGCCGTCGGAGTCGAGATACCCGGCCACGAGTGAGAGGCGCTGGCTCTCGGGCAGGTCGAGGACCCACTCCGGGAGTCGCTTGGCATGCGCACCGGTCGAGAAGCCGTTCAGCTCGAGCAGGTCGGCCAGCTCGACGCTGGACCAGCGCAGTGCCACCGCGTCGGCGCGCTCGCCCGGTGTGGTTCCCGGTAAAAGCGCGGCCATGATCCTCAGGAGGCGCGGGCGGGCACGGTCCTTCCCCGGCGTCGAGAACGTCACCCTCGCCCAGCACGACCCACCATTGCCTGCCAGCTCGCGCTCGATGGATCCGTCTCCGACGAACAAGCCGAACAGCCACATAACGTCGTTCGTGGTCTCCTCGACCGGCGCCAGCCGGGGGTGGCGGGACCGTACGCTCCCGAACGCGTCGGCGTACTGGTTGGCCCCGACGAACGATGTCATGGTGTCACCGCGCTCGAGTTTGTAAGGACGGCCGTAGTCGATGGACGTGGCAGGCACGATGGCCTCTTCGAGCTGATCGGCGCGCACGTACCCAAGGTCGTAGCGACCAAGCTTCTTGAGCCGCGTCGGGTCGTAGACATAGGAATAGAATGGATGGTTGTCGGTGACCCGAAGTCTGCGCTCGCCAACACGCACCTCGCGCACCGGCTGGTGACCGGAGAAGCGCTTGGCGGTCACGGTGCGGAAGCACATCTCTCCACTCGTCTCGTCGAAGGAGAGCACCTGCTCCCCCGGGCTCACCAATTCGATTGGCTTCACACCGTTCGGGGTAGTCACCCTCGAGCCCTCCGCGAGACAACCGATGTTGCCGTCGATCCATTCGACGTGCGATTCGGCTTCGGCGCGGGCGCGCTTGGTGACAAGGTTGTAGACATTGTTCGACCAGTTCTGGATGGTGGTGTAAGTGATTCGGCTCCCTGGCAATGCCACGAGCTCCACCACCGCCGAATGCAGCGAGTCCGTGGAGTAGACGGGGGCGGAGCATCCTTCGATGTAGTGGACCTGAGCACCCTCGTCGGCGATGATCAGAGTCCGCTCGAACTGGCCCATGTTCTCGGCGTTGATCCGGAAGTACGCCTGCAGAGGCATGTCGACCGAGACACCGGGCGGCACATAGATGAAGGACCCTCCCGACCAGACAGCCGAGTTCAGCGCGGCGAATTTGTTGTCGTTTGGCGGGATGATGGTGGCGAACCACTTGCGCACGATGTCGGGGTACTCGCGCACAGCAGTGTCCATGTCGCAAAAGAGGACGCCTTGGGCCTCGAGATCTTCACGATTGCGGTGGTACACGACTTCGGATTCATATTGTGAGGTGACTCCGGCGAAGTACTTGCGTTCCGCCTCGGGGATGCCCAGCTTCTCGTAGG
>PLIG01000020.1 GCA_003139255.1 Acidimicrobiaceae bacterium
CCGGCACCATCGACGAGGCCCGGCGTCACATTGTCGAGGACTGGTGGGCGGTCCATCATCCCCAAACGACGAAGGATCAGGCCACCCGTGACCAGACAACCGCCATCCTGGCCGTCCGGCGGTCCGATGTCGCAGCCCTCAACGACATGGTCCGGGCCCGCCGCCAGGCAGCCGGTGAGCTGGGCGAGGAACTCAGAATCGGCGCCAAGGCGTTCAGCGTGGGGGACAGGGTCATCTTCGAGAAGAACCAGCGGGTGCAGGCCGCAGACCTCGGCCGTGCGTCCGAGCTGCTCCGACTCCGCAACGGCACGTTCGGCACCGTGGTGGCGGTACTTCCATCGAGGGAGAAGGCACCAACGGAGAGGGCACCAGCGGAGCAGGCGCGAACGGACAACACTCTCACCAGGGAGGGTGACGTTCCCCGAACCCAGGGTGACGTTGCTGCCGATATAGCTGCCGGCATCGAGGACGAGACCCGCGCTCAACCGACGGGGTCGCTCCGGCTACCACGTAGCGCCGTCGTCGGGGATTCGATGGTCTCCATGCCACGGATGGGAACTGTCACCGAAGTGCCGTTCAGCCACGGTCAATAACCGCTGTTGAACCGGTGATCTGGGACATACTTCTCGGCATCGAAGGTGGGGCTGAGGTATAGATGTTCTATGCCAGCGGCCGAAGTGCCCAGTACCGAGTCGCCTAAAGCAGAACCTGGTCAGTCGACCAAAGCAGTCGGCGGAGTTGGTCGCAGCAACATTTCTAATCGGATAGCGAATACCGCCCTCTCGCTCACTTTGCTGGGCGGCTTCCTCATCCTGGGTGGGTGCTCGGCCACTCCTTCCGCCTCCTCCGCTACTTCCAACGCCAGCACCAAGTCATCGATCTGTGCCAGGCAGCCGCCGAGGCTTACTCCAGTCACCGGCTCAACAGGGTCGACCCTCCCTCCTTCCCACGACAACGATGCGGGGAGGATGCGGATTCCTGACCTGCATCCCGATGCGGATATCGATGCCAATCAGGTTCCCAAGGCAGGCCGGTGCCAGAAGTCTTAACGCTGCCGATGGCACTCGACATGGACCGCCACGCTCGGTGGTTGCAGGTATTGGCGAGCGCCGAAGCGACGTGAACTGCGGGCGAACTCGGCAAGACGGGTATCCCAGTCGTGCCGTTCCGGGCGCATGAAACTCTCGCGAGCAGCAAGGTTGCCGGATGGGCTTCCCCGGCGCACATAACGTTCGCCGGAGACCGCAGGGACTGGGGGTGGCGAGGGATGTCAGCGCACCCCGAATCGGCGATCGGGCGCATTGCAGGGAGCACCGAACGACGCGACAGAACGACGACCGTCGCCATCGTGGCCGCGGCGCAGAACGGCACGTCGGACGTGATCGCGGGGCAAGCACGCCCGGCGCCTGGCAGGTTTGGCTACGCCGCGATTGGTGTTCAGGGGCACCTCGAAGGATCGAACTCACGACTTGACGCGCGGGGATCGTAGCGTATGATTTCACTAGCTAGCTAGTGAAATCGAGGTCTGATGATCGAGTTCTATCTGGATCAGAAGTCAGGCGTGACGCCTTACCTGCAACTTGTCCAGCAGGTCCGGCGCGCCGTCAAGCTGGGACTCCTGCACGACGGCGACCAGCTCCCGACGGTCAAAGACGTCGTTGGGAAGATTGCCATCAACCCCAACACGGTGTCCAAGGCCTATCGAGAGCTCGAGCACCAGGGACTGGTCGTCGCCCGCACCGGGGTCGGGACGTTCGTCGCCGTCGCCCCGAGTGATGGACCCCCTGCGATGCTCCGACCGCTACGACGAGATCTTGAGCGCTGGATCGCACGGGCTCGTGATGCGGGTCTCGATGACGAGGGCATCGAAGCCCTGTTCATCGAGTCCTTTCGGGATGCCTCCTCAGTAGCCGCACCGTGACCACTGTCCTGGAGGCGACCGATCTCGGTAAGAGGTACCGCCACAAGTGGGCGCTCAGTGATTGCACATTGAGCATCCCTCAAGGTCACGTCGTGGGGCTTGTCGGACCGAACGGGTCTGGAAAGTCGACGTTGCTGAACCTTGCAGCCGGGCTCTTGGCGCCCAGTGCAGGCAGACTCGACGTGCTGGGAGGAACTCCGGCACGTGATGCCACCGCCCTTGGTCGCGTGGGCTTCGTGGCCCAGGAACCGCCCGTCTATTCCGCGTTCAGCGTCCGCGACCATCTTCGCCTGGGCGCCCATCTCAATCCCCGCTGGGGCGCCGAACTGGCCGAGCACCGTGTCGAGGACCTCGGTCTCGATCCGAGCCAGCGAGCAGGGAAACTCTCTAGTGGTCAGCGCGCCCAGCTGGCGCTCACCTTGGCAATCGCCAAGCGGCCAGAGCTGCTGCTCCTGGACGAGCCTGTCGCCAGTTTGGACCCTCTCGCTCGTCGTGAGTTCCTCCAGATACTCATGGAGACAGTCGCCGACCAGGACGTCAGCATCGTGTTGTCGTCTCACCTTGTCTCCGACATCGAACGGGTCTGCGACTACCTCATTGTTCTGGCCGACTCACGGGTCCAACTCGCAGGTGACGTCGATGAACTCGTGAGCTCTCATCACCGGCTCATCGGCTCCCGCCGTGATCCCGCCGGCTACCCGGCCAATCAAGAGGTGATCGACGCCAGTCACACGGACCGACAGAGCAGTCTCATCGTTCGGAGCCATGGCCCTGTGCTGGAGGAGGCGTGGACCATCGAGCCGGTCAGTCTCGAAGACCTGGTCTTGGCCTACATGGCTCGTGGGAAGCATCCGCGCTCCGGCCACCACTTCGATGGAGAGGTGACGGAATGATCTGGCTGGTTTGGCGCCAGTTCCGGAACCAGGCGCTCGTCGTCGCCGGACTGCTCGTTGTCTTGGCCATCGCTCTCGCGATCAACGGAACTCACCTCCTCCACATTTACGACACGACCGTGGCCAACTGTGCCCAACACAACGACTGCTTGTCAGCCAGGGCGCTCTTCCAGGCTCAGGCGAAGTGGCACAACGCCTTGAATCTCTTGATGCTGGCAGTCCCGGCACTCCTCGGCGCCTTCTGGGGCGCACCGCTNNTGGTTCCTGGTCAAGGTCGCCGTCACGGGTGCGGCGAGCGCGATCACCGCAGGGCTGCTGAGCCTCATGGTCACCTGGTGGGCCTCGCCACATGACCGCCTCGTTGACTCCCCATACTCGGTCTTCGATCAGCGAGACATCGTCCCGATTGCCTACGCGCTCTTCGCGGTTGCGCTGGGGGTCGCCCTGGGGGCGATCATCCGTCGGACGCTTCCTGCCATGGCAGCCACAATCGCGGGCTACGCCGTTACGCGATACCTGGTGGCAGAGTACGTCCGGCCGAATCTGATTGCGCCACTAAAGGCGAACTTACCGTTCGGACTCCAACTGACCGGCACCGGCATTGGGGCCACCATCGGACCTCCGCAGCCCACCGACTGGGTGGTGTCGAATCAGATCGCGACTGGCACAGGAAAGCTCGTAGGTGAGAACTGGGAGAACTTGGGCCAATTCAACCTGAAGGGCAACGGAACGGCGGTATTCACCGGAGTCGGTCGATGCCCGAACCGGATCCCCGTGTCCACCGGGCTCCACTGGCACACCATCCCAGCGACCCAACCAGCCCTTCAGCGCTGCATCGACAGCTTTCACCTGCGCCAAGTAATCCTCTACCAGCCGCCAAGCCGCTACTGGCCGCTGCAGTGGTCCGAGGCGGCAATCTTCGTTGGCGGTGCCGTTGCCCTAATTGCCCTGAGCCTTTGGTGGGTCCGCAAGCGAATCGCTTGATCCAGTGGCGTTGAGTTCGGGACGGTGGTCACTCCCAGAGCCGGGGGCATCCCCGAGGTGTGTTGTTACACGGGTGCATGAAACTCTCGCGAGCCGCAAGGTTGCCGGATGGGCTTCCCCGGCGCACATAACGTTCGCCGGAGACCGCAGGGACTGGGAGTGGCGAGGGGTGTCAGAGCGCCCCGAATCGGCGATCTGTCGCTCGACAAGACATCGTTAGCGCCCGGTGATCCATGGGCTTGCGGGAACGTCGGTACCCTCCGATTGTTCCTATTCAAAGCGTCATTGCGACGATTGTTTGGTGGGCCTGCTCAGGGCCGTACGACGCTCTCTTTCCAGGCGTGACTCACCCTCAAGGCGGATAGAGCGGGGTCAGCGTGGCAAAACCGATCTCAAATGCTTCGAGGTCGTTCGCATAAGACGTCGAGATCGAGGTGCAATCGACGCTTGTTGTCTTGCTCGCGTCTCCCGATGGCGCCAACACGGTGGTCACAGGGCCGCGCACCGACGCGGCACCGCAGGTCGGAACATTGAGATTCGCTTGAGGCGGTTTTGAGTCGTAGGAGTGAGCAATCAGTTCAGCTCGGTGTTCGATCACCCAGCTCTTGACGATTGGTACGGCCTCCGAGAAGTCCGGTGCCGAGCCGTTGTCGACGCCCTGGCTCGCCGCCAACGCCGGGATGCCCAACGAAATCGCTTCGCGGGCGGCTCCGACAGTGCCCGACAGCGCAGCCAAGGGGCCGATGTTCTGGCCGAAGTTGATGCCCGAAACCACAACGTCTGGTCTGAACGACAATCCGTGGTCCTTCACGGCCCAAATCACGGTGTCAGCTGGGTACCCATGCACCGCGGTCGACGGATACTCGCTCGCTGTCGTTGCTTTCGATGTCACCAATGCCCCGGCACTCGTCGGCGTGGTCTTCTCGCCCGTCCCGCTCTGATTCGTGAGAGGTGCCACAACGGTCACCTGTGTATCCGGCAGAGTCCGAAGAACTTGAACTACGGCATTGATTCCTGGCGCATCCACGCCATCATCGTTGGTCACCATGATGGTCAGGGTCTGGTGGGTAGCCGACGTGGTCGTGGTACTCCCTGACGACGATGTTGTGCCGCACGCGGCAAGGATTGATCCAGCACCGAAAAGGAGGACGACTATTCGTCTACTTGGACTTGTGGGCACCGGCGTTGACCTCGCTCTGACGAGTTGGGCATGTCTGTAATCATGTTGTCATATCTGGCTAGAGCGGCTGCGTGCATGGTGGGCTTGGTGACGCCACCCGCGACGTCAGTGCATTCCTGCCGCACCTTCTCGCGATGATGCGGCCGCCTCCCGCAGGAGGAACGTCCGCCGAGCTGACGTCGACTGGTCGCATCGAATAGCTGAGGCATCAGCGGCGAGGCACCCAGACGTGCATCAGTTCACCCTCCTCGATCGTGCTTCCGTCCGCCTTCTCCCTGATGAGCGGACCGGTGCTGAATCGCAACACGGGACGCCTCTCCGGCAGATCGAGCTGTGCAACGCGGGCCTGCTGGTTGGGGTGGGCAACTATGAAGTTATGGCAGGCGAAGCCCATGTCTTGATTGCATGTCGCTGAACGCTCTGGCGTGACCCGGGCGCTCGGTGAGCGCTCACGCTTCGTCATCACGAGCTGCTTGGTGGGGTCAAGTGGGAACCGAATTTCATCGGCGTCCACAACCCCGACGCCCATATAGGCGTCTCTCGGACTTGGGGCCTTCCAGAGCACCAGGGGCGTGTCCGAGGTCACCAAGCGTCCCTTTCGGTCGTGTTCGATACACCAGTTCCGTGCCGCCAACCTGGGGGACACTGCGCCGGCTGTTTCAAACATCAGCTCCATTGATCGCTCCCGAGTGAGGGCATCTGGATCCCGGAGAGCGAGTGCCGTGTAGTCGAACGCACCCTGCACCTCGCCATCACTGGGCCGGAAACCAAGATGAATATGCTCCAAGAACTCGGATACCAGCTCTTTGGTCAGATCCCGTCCGCCAAGGAACGCGTCCACCAGCAGCGGAAACTGGGTCCTCTCTCGATGCTCCCGCGTTCGGGTCATCTGTAATCCGAGATACTCACTCAGGGCCATCCGCTCATCGCTTCCTGGAGGAGGCGGCACCAGGGTGGAGTCGATTCCCCGCAGCACCTCGGCGACGTCCCCCTCTGTTTGATTCAACCGGTCCTCCACTTCCTTGGACTTGTCACCATCAGATAGGATGACGTCGTAGAAGCCCGACTCGGCGGCGACATTATCTATGTTCGTCACGAACTCCACGCCGTCCCGTCGTCGCTCTAGGACCCGCTCGTCCTGACTCGCGAACCGGAGTAGATAGAACTCTGGGACGAAGTGGTGACGCTTTTGGTCTGGCACGACGGCAAGCGTAAGCGCAGGCGGCGGCAGTCTCTAAGCCGGGACGGCAGCCCACTCGATCGCCGGAGGCCGCCGCACCGAGGCACACAGGGATCCCCATACGGGACGGTCGGGGGAGCCCGGCGCACCTTTTGAATACATTCGTCGAGCGTTGGGGTTATCTGGGGGCAAGGTCCAGCTCGCGGTGCAACGCTCTTTGCTCTTCAATCCAGCGAGGATCGTTGGTGACGGGCCGGTCGGGATAGTGCTCTACTGGCGTGCATCCTGGCCCGTCGCCGATGGCCTGACGCACACGCTCTCGACATTTCTCGGCGGCCTCGTGCCAGTCGAGGGCTGCGCTCGACTCGTCCGACCTCTCGATGGCAAGCCACGAGATGCGGAGCGCAGCGAGCTCGTTGACGGCGAAGCGATGGCGCCACCAACAGGGAACTAACCAGTCCCCGGCAGCCGCGTACTGCTCTTGGAGCTCGGTGACCCACTCGGCGAGTGATCCGAGCTCAGCCACTTGACCTTCGGGTGACGGCCATCGTCGGGGGATGACCGTCGTGCTCGAGTCATCCGGTTCGGGCTCCCCGCTGACAGGCCGCTTGATGTCGCGTCGCAGCCTGGCCACTTGGGCCTCCAGGCCCTCGACCCGATCATCGAGGTGACCCAGGTCGGCACTGTTGCATTGAGCCGCGCGACCCGACGTGAAGCATCAGAAGGGCCGAAGACCTCGTATTGAGATGCAGCGTGAATGCATGGGCGCCACGGGATTGACGTTTAGCCATGGCGCCGATGGATGCGGGTTCAGCGTCGTTCGCCCTCAATGCAACAGTGCCCTCGAGACCCAGGAGGTGGCGGTAGAGCTCGGTGTCGCGCATGGCCAAATCATGCCGCTCCTGGCGGGATCCGGGTTGATGTCACCCACGGAGAATCCGGAAGAGCCGATCAAGGTAGCCGGATGACATTCTCGGCACGCACAAGGTGACGATGACCTCGTACTGAGACAGGCACGCAGCGCGACCTTGCAATGAGGGTGACTGATCCCGGGCCCAATGGACCTGGTGAAATGCAATCCGAGTCTCTACGCGATGGCCGGCTGTACCTGTCCATTCCCCAACATGCACACCTGGTCTCCAACAGCCGCATGGCCGCCTCCACGGACATGGCCCCGGTGACGGTCCACAGGATGGTGGCGATCCACCAGGGCAGCCTGCGCTTCTCACGGCTGTGGCGGTGCCGGGTCCGTGTGACGGGAGGAGGGGCGCTGTGTGCCTCGACCGTCAACGTTCAATGGCACGGCCTGGTCCGCGACAGGTGGATACATGGACGGGTCGCGCGGGCACGAGATTCGCACAGGGCGCCGGGCGCGTGGGAGGGTGCGAACGGCCCTGCTGACAGAGGGGCGTCACCTTTGCTTCATGATGGGTCCCTACTGTGTCCGATCGTGGAACCATGCGCGTAACCCGTCGGATCACATCGGACCGGCAGTGACCAGAGCACGGCGGACCGGTGGCCACTGACGACCGCCGCCGCCGCACCCGTCGGCACGCCCGGTTCCCGGTGACCATCGTCCTGCTCATCGCCGTGGCCGTCGTGGCCGGTCTGGTGGGGACCAGCAGCAAGATCGGGCCCCTGTCGACCGCTCCATCGACCGCCGGCGTACCGCTGGATCCGTCCACCTTCGCCACCGGGGCGTGCATGGCCTTCGGCCCCACCAGGGGCGACAACCACAAGACGGTCTTCCTCGACGCCGGCCACGGCGGGATCGACCCCGGCGGTGTGGGCACCACCCAGTCGGGGGCGTCGGTCGACGAGTCGACGGTGAATCCGGCCATCGAGTTTGATGCCACGGCCATCCTGCGGGCCCACGGCTACCTCGTGGTGGTGTCGCGCACCGCGAACACGACCGTCCTGCGCCTAGGCCCGGTCGACACCGACTCGGGGGTGCTGTCGATCCAGGGCTCCCACGACGACGTCGTGGCCCGCGACACCTGCGCCAACCTGGCCAAGGCCGACGCCCTGGTCGGCATCTACATGGACACCGGCGGGAGCCCCCAGAACGCGGGCAGCGTCACCCTCTACGACACGGCCCGTCCCTTCGCCGCCGCCAACCAGCGCCTGGCCGGTCTGGTCCAGTCCGACGTGCTTGCCGCCATGAACGCCCAGGGGTGGCAGGTCCCCGACGACGGCACCCTCCCCGACAGCGGCTTCGGCTCCTCGGTGGGNNCTGCTGATCGGCCCTGCGATGGCAGGCTTCTTCTCGACGCCCAGCAAGATGCCCGGCGCGGTCACCGAGCCCCTTTACCTGACCGATCCCTTCGAAGGCTCGATCGCCGCCAGTTCCGTCGACCAGGAGATCATCGCCCGGGGGGTAGCTGCGGCTGTCGAGCAGTTCCTCGGGCCACCCCCGGCCGCTACGACCACCACCGCCGGCTGACGTCCGTCGGTCTCGTCTGGATCTACCCCGTGGCCGCGGACAGGGTAATGAAGTCCCTGGCCCACCACGGCTGGAAGTATCGGTCCGGGGTGCCGGTCATGCCGGGCAGCAACTCGGTGCCGTTGGCCGGAGTGGCCTGGCCCGTGGCTGCGGCCGGCTGGTAGGTGCTGAAGTTGACCCAGTCGGTGTTGNNGGTGTTGATGTCGAGCTCCATGGCCCGCACCGCGCCGGCCCGGGCCAACAGGTCGGCCAGGTCGGTGATGTTGAGGCCCGGCCCGCCCACATAGACCAGGGCGCCGTCGGCGGTCACCCCGAGCCCGGAACGCCACACGTAGACCTGGTCGCCCAGAGTGGCCCCCCACTTGGTGGTGTCGGCGGCGTCGAGCCCGGGCACCGGCGCCCCATTGTCCACCACCAGGTCTAGGTTCTGGCGCACCGACACCACCTCGGGCGTCATGGTCACGTCCCGGCCCCACACCCCCACCGTAGAGGTGCCGTTCCTGTAGACGACGAAGGAGGCGGCCCCAGAGCGGAGCGGGATGATCGTCCTGCCGTCCGTGTAGTAGCCGCCGTTGGCGTTCGACATGAGGAATCCGGCGTTGAAGGCGGCCACCAGGCTGGTGGCCGCGCTGGGCGCGATCGGGGCGGTGTGGGTGAAGGGGCCGCCGCCGGGGACCTGGCTCCCCGAGTAGAGCGTGGCCTTCAGCAACGAGGTGTCCATCCACGCCACTCCCACCACGTAGCTGGTGTGGACGGCGTCGGGACGCAGGGTCGTCTCGTACACGGCAGGGATGCTCCGCACCAGCCGTCCGGCCGGCGACCACTGGCCCTCGCCGGGCAGGGCGGGACTGGCAGGAGGCACGATAGCCGCGGGCGCCGGAAGATGGGTGGGGCCGGCAGCGACGACGACCGGCGTGCCGCTGGGTCGGCGGATGGCGCCCGCCGGCGGTCGTCCGCCGACCGGCGGCGGGTGATGGCTGTACCACTCGCTCTCCACCCAGTTGATGATCCCCGAGCCACCGTGCCCGCGGACCCACTCGGCTAGGCGCGCTCCCGGTGAACTGCCGAGGGCCGGGTTGGTCAGGGCCCCGCCGAGGGAGACGGCCAGCCACACCAGCACCACCGTCAGGACCAGCCCGACGACGGCGATCAGCCTGCGGCGGCGGTAGCGCTTCTGCTTCCGGATCCGCCGGCTGTGGTGCACGGCGAGGGGCAGCCGTTCGTCGACGTCGTAGGTGTCGGAGGTGTCGAGATGGTCGTAGCCGTCGTAGGGGTCGCGGTCGATGGTCGATCCCCGGTTGGTCATCGGAACCCCAACGGACCGGCCGCCAACCACGGCCCCACCTGCGGCACCACGGCGACGGCCAGCACCAGGCCGATGGCCACACTGCTGGCGATGGTCCACTGGCGCGCCCCGGCCCCCTCCACCTGGCGCCGGGTGCGGCGCAGCCAGTCACGCGGAGCGAGGCTGGCCGTGTCGGCCAAATGGCCGAGCACGTGGAGGCCCATTACGCCCAGCCACACGACGAAGCTGGCCTTGTGGACAAAGAGCAGGGAGGACCGCCACGAGAACGGCCCGAACAGCAGGGCGATTCCGCTGATGAACACGGTGAGGGTCAGCACTACGACTACCGGTCCGAGGAGGCGAAGGGGCCACACCGGCGGCCCCTCTTGGCGGTAGGCGGGCACCCTCAGGTAGTAGCGGGCGAACTTCCAGAAGGTGCTGCCCATCTTGAGCAGGATGGGCGGGACCAGCAGCATCCCGATGAACACGTGGGGGGTGAGCAAGCGGCCGATCTGGAGGATGGTCACCCCCTCGGCCGCCAGGAGGACGAAGATGACCGCGGCCACGGAGGTGGTAAGGCGGGCGTTGCCCTCGGTCTGGTCGGTGCGGGCGCGCCGCGTCGGGCTGGCATCCAAGCTCACCGGGCCATGATGCGGAGTGATCCTGACGAGAGAATTACGACGGACCAAGACTCGACGCCCGGCCTTCATCCCTGTCCACGCCGATGTCGAAGTTGCGGGCAGAGGTCGGAGAGTTCCTGCAGAAATCGGTGGAATGCCCTGACTGAATCCGGAACGTCGGGGCGACCGGATCCTCGTCGTCCGACGTGCTTTGCTTCGTGCGTGGGCCACGCACTCCCCTCCGTCGTGTGGCGACCCGCCCTCGTCGCAGTCGGAACAGTCACCGCTGCCCTGCTGGCCGCATCGTGCTCGTCCGGCCCAGGCGCGGCCCCGGCACCCACGACGAGTGGCGCTCCCACGACCACGACACCCGAGCACGCCGGATGGACAACCCTCAGTCGGGACGCACAGGGGGTAGCGATCGAATCTCGGACCGTGACCGAGAAGGACGGCACTGTAATGACCGTCGTTCGCTTCCTCGGAGGCCACGTCACCTACGACCTTCACATCGGTAGCCAGGACCCGCCGACCGGTGCCGCCGTCATTGGTCCTCAGTCCGGTCCGGCAATCAGTGCGGCCGAGAAGCCAAATGTGCTCGCCTGCTTCAATGGCGGATTCAAAGCGAAGGACCACCCGGGTGGCGTGGTGACATGGGGGCAGGTCCTGGAGCCGCTGGTGCCAGGGTTTGCGAGCTTCGTGATCGACGCCGATGGAAACGGTTCGGTCGGCGTCTGGGGACAAGGTGTTCCATCGCCACGCGACCCCGCCCTCAATGTGCGACAGAACCTTGCGCCGCTGATCACCCATGGCCGCGTGAGCCCGAACGTGAACGACATCGCCGCGTGGGGTTATCCCCTCGGTGGTGCCCCGCGGGTCCCCCGGAGCGCCCTCGGTGAGGATTCGGCTGGGAACCTCGTCTACGTCGCTGGCATGGCCGCGATTCCGGCGGATCTGGCAACTGCGATGCTCACCGCCGGCGTCGTCACCGGCATGCAGTTGGACATCAATCCGTACACCTTCCAAATGGACACGGCGGCCTCCCCGGGCGGACCTCTCGTGGGACAGGTCCCGGGTCAGCAGCGACCTGCGGACCAGTGCCAGGTCGGCTGGACGTGCGATTTCATCGTCGTGCTGGCCAAGACACCGCTGACCACCACGGCCAGGGCGGCCCACCGTAGCCTGGACCAGCCCCTGGTGACAGGCTGCGTAGCCGCAGTGATCTAACGGGCCCCTCGACGGTCATGTATTCGCAAGTGCGGAACCGTCCGTGGGGATCAGTCTCTGCAACTTCTGTTGATTCTCGAAGTAGGCGTCGGACCATGCATGTTTGAAGTCGCCGCCATCAACGAGAATCGCTAACTCGACTGAACCCGCCATCGCCCGGAGATAGACGGCTGCTTGTTCTGCCTGTTCGGGGGTCAGATCGAGTTGCATCTATAGGGTCCCTTCCTCTACGGGCCGGACTTCCGAATCACCGGCTTCAGACCTGTGGTCCCTGGCCAGCTGAATCCAGTGTGGCAGCCGAGCCTGACGGCTTCGTGATGAGACGCGGGCCCTTGAGACATAGCGATCAAGTGATCCGCCGGGCGGCGTCGATGTCGGCCCGGTGAACGATCGCAGGCTTCGACCGCATGTCGGAGCGTCGCTCTAGTTGTATTGGCAGTGGTATCCACGCCGATCCTCGCTGGCGGCAGGGTGGGGCAGCAAGGGAGGCCGGGGACACGTCCGGCCAGCTTCTGGCTTGATTGTTGCTGCGCCCGCAACCAGGCACATGCGGGCACCCTTTGAACTGACGGACGGCGTATGGGATCGGACACCGGCGATCTGGAAGCACTCTGCTCTGTTGAGTTCGTGCTTGCCGTAGTTCGTGGTCCCGAACCATGTCATCCACAGCGGATCATCATGAAATATGCAGGCTGTTCCCAGCCTGGTCACAGAAACCAGTCGCAGACTGCCGTCGCGCCGCCGGTCGGGAAGGAGGCAAGCTGATCGCCGATTCGCTCGCAATACCTTTCTCGACCGGAAGGCGCACCAACGGCGGCACGGGCCGCTTTTGAGTTTGTCAGGCGACAGATCTGGAGTTCGAATGGTCACTACTGTCGACCGTCGTGATCCTTGTGCGGCATCCGATCGCGCGTCCTGATCATCGGGCGAGCGACTACCGCTCGTGACCAACCGCACCAGTTCCCGATCGGGTCGGTTCTTGCCCTGGGCCGTCGTCCTGGTCGCGCTGCTGTGCGTCTTGGTGGCGGCGGGGCTGGTATTTCCGGCTCTCCGGACTCACCTGCGACGGTGGGCCTCGACCACGATCCACCTGGGTGGCTCCGCGAGCGCCGCCACATCCCTCGACCCGGGAGCGTTCGCCGCAGGCGCCTGTGTGGCCTATACGCCCACCTCGGGCAACAACCATCAGACGGTCTTCCTCGACGCCGGTCACGGTGGGATCGATCCGGGCGGGGTCGGAACGACCCTCTCGGGACAACGGGTCGACGAGTCGACGGTCAATCTGGCTATCGAGCTCGACACCATGGCCCTGCTGCGGGCCCAGGGCTTCCGGGTGGTGGTCTCCCGCACCCAGGACACGACGGTGGTCCGCCTGGCCCCAGCCGACACCTCGGACGGGGTTCTCTCCGTCCAGGGCGTGCATGACGATGTCGTCGTACGGGACGCGTGCGCCAATTTGGCCCACGCCGATGCACTGGTCGGCATCTATATGGATGGGGGCGGGAGTTCGCAAGATGCCGGAAGCGTGACCGTCTACGACACAGCGCGACCGTTCGCTTCGTCCAATCTCCGACTGGCCGGACTACTCCAGACCAACATGCTCGCCGCGATGAACTCCAAGGGCTGGCAGATCCCCGACGACGGGACCATGCCTGACAGCGGCTTCGGCTCCTCGGTGGGTGACCCGTCGTCCGGTGGCCTAGCAGCGGCGGCGGCTGCGTACGACCACCTGCTTCTCATCGGCCCCCCGGCAGAAGGGTACTTCTCCTCGCCCAGCCTGATGCCGGGAGCAGTCATCGAGCCTCTCTACCTGACCGATCCCTTCGAGGCATCAATCGCTGTCAATGCGGACGACCAAGCTGTGGTGGCCCAGGGAATGGCCACTGCCATCGCACAGTTCCTGAAGGCTGCACCCGCGTCTTGACCACGCCGTGACCAAAGGTGTCGTTGCCGGAGGTGCCGAGCCAGGCTGATGACGAGCAGGGCAAGTGTCCTTGCGGGTCTTCAGCGATGCCGGTAGTGCCTCTCAGGGTAGGTTCATGCGCCATGGAGGGCGCCATACAACAATGGTTCCGTGGCGCACGCAGCGAAGTTATCGGTCTCCGTAACGTCCGGAGGCCCGGCCTCTCAAGCCTCTCTGCCGGTTCCCTACTCCCATCCGTTCAAACCAGCACCAGCGCATCCACCATGAGCCGGCGGTCTGGAAGGCTCACCAGCTCACGAGTCCGTCCCGGCGACGGGGAAGATCACGCGCTGGTAGATGAAGAACTTAGTGAGCCAGAACACGATGCTCACGAAAAGGAATCCGAAGCCGGCGACGGCAAGGTGGAATGGGTGGCCTGCCGGGGCGAGGTCGGCGATGGCGCCCGTCGCCAGGCTCGTTCCCACAATGCACGCGCATGATGTAGCCCAGTAGAGAACGATCTGTCGGCCCACTCGAGTGCGAGGTGCTTCCTTCCAGATCCAGTATCGACTCATCAGGTACGAGGGAACCGTGGCGACGATGTTGGCAATGAACGCAGCCACGGTCGCGTCGACGACGCCGCTTCCGTAGAGGACGAGCAAGGTCGCTTCGCTGACGCCGAAGGCGAACACTGACGTGGCTCCGTAACGTACGAGGCGCTGGATACGGGCGCGCCGTAAGGATAGGGGAGCCCGCTTTCCGATCGCGACCGGCGCGATGGGGGCCTTCCGGGCGGACCGAGCATGCGTGTCCGGTGCGGAGGTGTCATAGTGCAGGGTCATCGTCGGCTATCTCTCCGATCTCGCTATGCCGTGTGCAAGCCGCACTCGGTCCTTCGGCTACCCGGCCAACGGCCGGCGCGCACGTCTTCGTCCGGTGTCACGGGTCGTGTGGTCGGGCTGCATCCGATGGAGAGGTAGCCCCTACCTCGCAGGGGATGGACGGGGAGGCGGTGGTCGGACTCGTAGCGAGCGAGGTCGTCATGGCTCCAGCGAGCCAACGGATTCACTTTGATCATGCCTCGGGTGGTGTCCCATCCAACGACCGGAGCGTGGGCCCGCGCTGGTGTGTCGACACGCTTCAGGCCTGTCATCCATGCCGTCCGGTCAGTGAGGGCCCTGTCCAGCGGGAGCACCTTCCGGAACTCACAACAACGCTCCGATCCGCATGGCCACGTGTCGGCATCGGCACCCGGGGTGATCACTTTCAGATTCAGGCCGTAGCGCGCCTGCACGTCCTGGACGAAGGCCAGCGTCTCCACGAAGTGCGAGCCGGTATCGAGGAAGATGACCTCGACCTGGTCGTCGATCCGGGTGGCGATGTCGATAAGGACGCAGTTCTGGAAGGAACAGACAAGCGGGCATCCCGACCCGAACAGGCGCAACGCCCAGGCTACGACCTCTTCGGCGGGTCGGTCTTCGAACCACGCAGCGATGGTCGGTATCTCGGCCTCCGAGGGCCCGTCGCCGCTCAGACGTGCACGCGCTAGTGGATCCGGTTGGACCGTGGGGTGAAGGGCCGACTCCGGCCTGGTTCGCTCTGCGAGCACCATGTCGTCGATCACCTCCCGGTCGGATCTGCGGGTCGAGACCCCACTCAGCAATTCCAGCGGGAGGAACGACCGTCGTTCTCCCTGCGGCTGCAATCGGGCCCACGGTTAGGCGGCATGCGTTGCAACCCCACCAGGACCCACGCGATTCGAGGTCGCCGTCCACTGGACGCTCGGCCGGAAGAGGCTCGGGTCGGCACGTCCCTTGTACCGGTCGGCGATCGCGAACAGGGATCCGATGAGGGTGTCGCTCAAGAGATGGGGCTCCAGGCCGAGGTCGATCAGACGCGAATGTGCTGCGTGGTAGTAGTGGTCGGCGGCCTCGATGCGCGGGTTGTCGATATTCGCGATTCTCACAGGCCCGGGGTAGGCGTCGCGGATCAACTCCGCAATGGCACGAACCGAGAACTCCTCCGTGAACTGATTGAACACCCTGAACTCCCCGGGTTCTGCAGGATGTTCGACCGCCAGCCGAATGCACTCGACCGTGTCCCGAATGTCGAGCATTCCCCGGATTTGGTGCCCGGCACCGTAAACCGTGAGGGGATGGCCGCATACCGCTTGGATCACCATGCGATTGAGCACCGTGCCGAACACTGCGTCGTAGTCGAACCTTGTGGCCAACAGCGGATGCATGCGGGTCTCGTCGGTCTCCTGCCCGTAGACGATGCCCTGGTTCAAATCGGTTGCCCTCAGGCTCCATGTGCGGCATGCGAACTCAATGTTGTGGCTGTCGTGCACCTTGGAGAGGTGGTANNTCGATGTCGATGTTGGGGGTGCCGTACTCGCCCATGCTCCCGAGCTTGACCAGATGGATCTCCGGATCGACCTCCGCAATGGCGTAGAGAACGTTGAGCGTTCCGATGACGTTGTTGAATTGGGTGTAGACGGCGTGCTCTTGATCGATCATCGAATACGGTGCCGAGCGCTGCTCCGCAAAGTGGACGATCGCGTCAGGACGGACATCGCCGACCAATGCGCGCGTGAACACCGGGTCGGTCAGGTCCCCGACGAACATCGGGATCTCGCAACCGGATGCCTCACGCCAGGCCGCCACTCGACGGTCGAGGCTTGCAATCGGGACGAGACTGGTGGCACCCAGTTCGTCGTCGTAGGCCCGCCGGGCGAGGTTGTCGGCGACC
>PLIG01000078.1:0-231 GCA_003139255.1 Acidimicrobiaceae bacterium
ATGTCGTCGAGTGGGGCCGGTTCGTGCCCGAGGCCGGCGAAGAACGGAGGTCGGAGCACGTAGGTGGAGGTGGGATCCCAGGCGAAAGTGTCACCACCAGCCACTGCCATCTGGCTCCACCGCTCGTCGCCGGTGAACACCGATGCATAGCGGGTGCGGAACATCTCCGAGGTGACTGCTTCACGTACGGCGTCTGCCACCTCCTGCTCGGTGGGCCAGATGTCGCGCAGG
>PLIG01000078.1:240-72551 GCA_003139255.1 Acidimicrobiaceae bacterium
CCTCGAAGTTGCGGTTGCCCGAGAGCACGGCGGCCACCGACAGGGCGCCCGCGTTCACCGCGGCGGTGACCCCGTCGAGCAACGGCCCGGAGTTGCCTATGCACGTGGTGCACCCGAAGCCGACAAGGTTGAACCCGAGCTTCTCTAGCGCCGGGAGCAACGCGGCGCGCTCGTAGTAGTTCATGACTACACGCGACCCCGGAGCCAGCGAGGTCTTGACCCACGGTCTCGTCTCGAGGCCGCGCTCGACTGCCTTTTGTGCCAGCAGGCCGGCCGCGAGCATCACTTGCGGATTCGAGGTGTTGGTGCAGCTGGTGATGGCGGCGATCACCACGTGGCCGTCTGCTATGTCGACGCTCGTCCCGTCGCCGAGGGTCGCCCGGGCGCTGCGAAGCGCCGCTCGGCGCTCGAGGCTGGGAGCAGAGCGGTCGTGGGTCTCGACCGAGGCGTCTGTTTCGTGGCGCGAGCCATCGCCGGAGGCGCCGCCGACACGGCCCGCGCCATCGCTCGTCTCACCTGAGCTGGAGATCGCGGCGCGAAAACCGGACTTTGCCGCCGCCAGAGCGACTCGGTCCTGGGGCCGCGCCGGACCCGCCAGGCTCGGCTCCACGGTGGAGAGGTCGAGATCGACGGACTCGGAGAACACAGGCTCGGGATCCTCGGGCCGATGGAACAGGCCCTGTTCCATCGCATAGGCCTCCACCAGCTCCACGTGGTCGTCGTCACGGCCCGTGAAGCGGAGGTAGTCGATCGTGACGGCGTCGATCGGGAACATCACGCACGTCGCTCCGTACTCGGGCGCCATGTTGCCGATGGTGGCGCGGCTCTCGAGCGGGAGCTGAGCCAAGCCGGGCCCGTGTACCTCGACGAACTTGCCGACCACTCCGTGACGGCGAAGCAGCTCGGCGATGGTGAGTACGAGGTCGGTAGCGGTGGTACCTGTCGGCAGCTCGCCGCTCAAGCGCAGGCCCACCACCGGTGGCACGAGCATCGTGAGCGGCTGGCCCAGCATCGCCGCTTCTGCCTCGATCCCACCCACTCCCCATCCGAGCACCCCGAGGCCGTTCACCATCGTGGTGTGCGAGTCAGTGCCCACCAAGGTGTCACAGAACGCTCGACCGTCGTCGGTCTCGAACACGACCCGGGCCAGGTACTCGAGGTTGACCTGGTGGCAGATCCCGGTGCCCGGAGGCACCACGCGGAATTGGTCGAACGCTTCTTGGGCCCAACGCAGGAGCTGGTAGCGCTCGATATTGCGCTCGTACTCGATGTCCACGTTCGTGGCGAACGAAGAGGGGAGTCCCGACGATTCGGCGATCACAGAGTGATCGATCACAAGCTCCACAGGGACGAGGGGGTTGATACGCGCGGGATCGCCCACCATCGCCAAAAGCGCGTCGCGCATTGCGGCGAGGTCGACCACCACCGGTATGCCGGTGAAGTCCTGCATGAGGACACGTTCTGGGGTGAACGCGATCTCTGCGACGCCTGGAATGCCCGCACCCTGCCGGTCGGCCCATCCGGCGAGCACCTCGATGTCGGCGGCGCGGACATTGCGCCCGTCCTCGTGGCGAAGGAGGTTCTCGAGCAGGACCTTCATCGAGTAAGGCAGGCGCGAGATGTCGAAGCGATCACCAAGCGCGCCGAGTCGGCGGATCTCGAATCTCCGGTCGCCCGCCGTCATCTCCGACCGGGTACCGAAGCTGTCCAGGGAGGTTTCTCGCAGGGCCATGGAGTCATTCTGCTCCAGACCTGGCGCGCTTCGAACCGCGAGAAAGAGCCAACCGGACGTACAGACCCCGCCGCCGGAGCAGAGCAGCTGGCGGTGCCTCGCACACCCGCCGGCCCCATGCACCAGCCCCATGCACCGGCCCAATTCACCGGTGTGCGAGCGCACCCTCAGTGAAAGGCCTCCACCCCTCCCGCTCCCGCAACGACCAACATGTCCTCGGCCGCGCTAGGAGCGACGAAGTGCGCCAGAGCTCCTACGTGAAGAGCAACCGAGAAACGCGTAGTGCCGCTAGAGGGGTCGACGCCGTAGAGCGTCGACGCTCCCGGATCGATCGTCCACAGCACTCCTCCGGCGATGGTCGGTGAGCTCGTCGCGCCGGTGGGCGATTCCCAAGTCCATCCCCGGTGCAGGGTGTTGCCCGGGCCAAGGAGGACCTGGGCGATGCTCCCCTGGGAGTTGCACACCACGTAGACATGTGGGGACAGATACGCGCTGGCGCCGATCGAAGAACACACGCCGAGCGAGGCCGCCCCGCCGCTGATCCCACCGAGCGACGCGACGTTGAGCAGGTACGCCGTGGCTTGCTTTCCGATCACGAACAACTCGCCACTTCCGAGGAGAACCGGCGCGCTCGAGCCGAGGTCCGCGTCATCGACGTTGTCCTGCGCCCAGTTCGTCGGAGCGAAGTACTGGAGCTCGACGAGCTGCGGCGACAGCTCGATCACCGAGTCGCCGTGGTCGAATCCCTGTCCCGGGCCTGCGCTCCCGTTCCCCGTCGCCACGAACACGTTGCCCGAGGAGTCGACCGTGACTCCCCCAGGGGCCCAGATGGCACCCTGGCGCGCCGTTGGCACGCGGTAGTGAAAGATGCCGGCACCGTCCGACTCGGGGACGGCCAAGATCCAACCGTTGTAATCACCGCAGTCGCCGTAGTTGCCACCGAAACCGATGAGCACGTTGCCGTCCGAGAGGCCTAGCCCGGCACGTTGGAGCTCGGTCGCGGAGCTCCACGACTGGTCGACGTCCCGGCTCCAAAGCACCTTCCCGGTGGACGAATCGATCGCAAAGAGGTAGTGGCCCACTGCCCCTTTCGAGAACGTCTCTGCCGACGCGAACAGCACCCCTGTGGAAGGGTCGATCACCATCGTCGAGGTGATGCCCACGGTGGGTCTGATGTCGCCACAGGGAAGCGAGCTCGCGGGTGCGGGCGTGGCCAGGTGATCAGGCGGCCACAGTGGCGATCCGCTCGTCGCGGAGAAGCCGTAGACGGTGTCGTTCTCGGTGGCGATGAAGACCCCGTGGCCGTAGATGAGCGGCTCGCCGTAGACGGAGCCGTCAGGCGCGACCGAGGTCCACGCCGCCACTGGGGCGTGTTGCACGACGGGGTCGACGGTGTCGACAGACGTCCGGGCGAAGTTCCCTCCGTACGTGGTCCACGCGGTCTGTGTAGCGGGGGCGGAGGTCGTCGGCCTCGTGGAAGTGGTTCCCGAGCGTGTACCGGCATGGGTGGTCGAGGTCTTCTGGGCGCGCTCAGCGGTCGTTGCGCGCGACGAGCACGCGCTCAGCCCTGCGGCGCAGAGTGAAGCGACCGCGACCACGAATGCCTTCCTACGTCGTAGAGGACCACGTCTGTGTGCACAGCCAGACGCCATCAGGAACCGGGCGCGGCGTCTGGTGCAGGGTCGCTCTGGTGGAACTGCCATGCCGCCGCCACGGCCTCAGTCCCGGGACCACCAGACGACGCGGGCTCGGGCCTGAAGCGATTTCCGAGGACCGCCGACAGGCTCGCCCCTACCGACAGTCGCAGCGCGTCGAGGTCGTAGCCACCCTCGAGGACGAGAGCCAATCGTCCCGGACCGGGCGCGAACCCCTTCACCCGCCCGGCGAAATCGGCGAAGTCGCCTGCGGTCAGCTCGAGCCCAGCCAAGGGATCCGCTCGGTGCCCGTCGAAACCGGCGGAGACGAGCACCCAGGTGGGTCCGAACCGCTCGACCGCGGGAGCCACCACCTCGTCGAGCGCTTTCAGCAAGACGTCCCCGGTCGCACCCTCTGGCACAGGGACGTTGATGGTGAGGCCCGGAGCACCCGGACCTCCCGTCTCACTTGCACGCCCCGATCCCGGGTACAGGGGCCATTGGTGCGTGGATACGTACAGGACGCGAGGATCGTTCCAGAAGATCGCCTGTGTCCCGTTTCCGTGGTGTACGTCCCAGTCGACGACGAGGACTCGTTCTGAGCGCTCGGCGAGCGAGGCGGCGGCCACGGCCACGTTGTTGATCAGACAGAAGCCCATCGCCTCGTCCGCCGTGGCGTGGTGACCGGGGGGTCGCTCGCAAACGAAGGCCACCTCGCCCGCCCCCTGTTCCAGCGCGTCTACGGCTGCCAGCACCGCCCCGGATGCCAGCAATGCCGTATCCCAAGATCCTGGGGTGACAGAAGTGTCCGGGTCGAGGGCACCACCCCCGGCGTCGCAAAAAGTGTGGAGGGATTCGAGATACGAGACCGGGTGCACACGTGCCAACTCCTCCTCGGTCGCCCGGCGCGGCTCAAGTCTCACGACCGCGTCCGAGATCCCCGCCGCTACGATCCCGTCGAGGGCCGCGGACAGGCGGACCCGTCGCTCGGGGTGACCCACCCCTGCATCGTGGTGGTCGAGCTCGGGGGATGCAGCTACGAGGAGCACGGTTTCACACCTTAGAAGCACCGCGAGCAGACCTGTCGCTCACCCGCGCACGCATGCTCTGGGCTGGTGAGGTAGGTCCCTGGGGCGCCGGGTGCGAAGATGGGACGTGACTTGTCTCACGGCTAAGGCCGTTCGTCGATCAGAAGAATTCTGATGGACGAATTAAGAGCCGTGCTCCTCGGTCGTATGAAGGCTGCTTTCGACTCGGTGGAAGAAGGGGCAGACCCTGTCCTGCGACCCTCCGAGCGTGCCGACTTCCAGGCAAACGGCGTTCTGCCCCTCGCCAAGCGACTTGGCCGCAATCCCTCGGAGGTCGCTTCTCAGATAATCGTCGCCGCAGAGCTGGATGACGTCTGCGAGAGGGTCGAGGTGAGTGGGCGCGGTTTCATAAACCTCACCATCTCCGAGCGTTTCATCGCGGGACAACTTTCCGAGCAAGCCACCGACGAGCGCTTGGGGGTGCCGATGGCGAGCGATCCCGAAGTGCTGGTTGTCGACTACTCACACCCGAACGTGGCCAAGGAGATGCACGTAGGACATCTGCGTTCGACGATCATCGGTGACGCGCTCTGCAGGATGCTCGGGTTCGCCGGTCACACCGTGGTGCGCGAGAACCACATCGGTGACTGGGGGACGCCGTTCGGAATGCTGATCGAGCACCTGCTCGACATCGGCGAGGAGAAGGCCGTCCACGAATTGTCGGTTGGCGACCTCGATACTTTCTACCGCCAGGCTCATGTGTCGTTCGACGACGATGAGCAGTTCCGCGAGCGCAGCCGCCACCGGGTCGTGCTCCTTCAGTCTGGGGACCCCGAGACGCTCAGGCTTTGGCGTGTCCTGGTGGAACGCAGCGTGCGCTACTTCGACGACGTGTACTCCAAGCTGGGAGTGCTGCTCACCGACGACGACATCGTGGGGGAGAGCTTCTACAACGACATCCTGTCCGACGTCGTGCGCGATCTCGAGGCGATCGGGCTCCTCGTCGAGAGCGAGGGAGCGCGGTGTGTGTTCCCTCTCGGGTTCACCAACCGCGATGGTGATCCGCTCCCTCTCATCGTGCAGAAGTCAGACCAGGGTTTCGGGTATGCCGCAACCGACCTTGCGGCGATCCGTGACCGTGTCGGCCGGCTGGGCGCCAAGTGCATCGTCTACGTCGTCGGCGCACCACAAGCTCAGCACCTCGAGATGTGTTTCGCGGTGGCACGAATGGCGGGCTGGTTGCCGGAGCCCGTAAAGGCTGTCCATGTCGCCTTCGGCAATGTGTTGGGCGCAGATCGCAAGATGCTGCGAAGCCGCTCGGGTGTTCCGGTGAAGCTCGTCGACCTGTTGGACGAGGCGGTCCAACGAGCCGACGCGGCCGTTACTGGACGCGACCCGAGCCTTGCACATGACGAGCGCGACAGGGTCGCGCAGATGCTGGGCGTGGGAGCGGTCAAGTACGCCGACCTCTCCACCGAGCGCACTCGCGACTACACCTTCGACTGGGATCGAATGCTCGCCTTTGAGGGGAACACCGGTCCGTACCTGCAGTACGCCCACGCCCGCATCCGCTCCATCTTCCGGCGGGGGAACTTGAGCGCACCGAGCTCGTACCCGACGCCGAACCTCGCTGAACCGGCGGAGCGGGCCCTCGGGCTCGCTTTGTTGGGCTTCGCAGGTGCTATCGAAGCCACCTTGGAGCAGTGGAGCCCGAGCAGGCTCTGTTCCTACCTGTTCGAGCTGGCCACTGCTTTCACGACGTTCTACGAGACCTGTCCGGTGCTCAAGGCCCCGCCCGACGTTCTTCCCAGCCGCGTCCTGCTGTGCGAGTTGACCGGCCGGGTGCTCGAGCGCGGGCTCGACCTGCTAGGGATCCAAGCGCCCGACCAGATGTAGGCCTTACGCCGCGCGCAGGATTACCAGCTTGTCGGAGCGAGCTCCGATCGCTATGTCCCCGTCGGCCTCTCGACTCCCAGCTCGACGAGCAACTTACGGACGCGTCGGTCGATCTCGTCGACGATGTGCCGAACCGTTTCACGGTCGCGGCCCGCGGGGTCCTCAACGTCCCAGTCGAGGTAGCGCTTGCTGGGGAAGATCGGGCACGTCTCACCGCAACCCATGCTCACCACGACGTCGGCGCTCTCGACCACGCCAGCGGTGAGCCGTGTAGGTGTCTCGGAGCCGGTCGAGATGCCGCGCTCGGAGAGGACGGCGGTGATCTCAGCGTTCACCGAGCCCGTTGGCTCCGAGCCTGCAGAGCGCACCTTCAAGCGGCCGCCGGCGTAGTGCTCTGTGAGCAGCTTGGCCGCGACCGAGCGTCCCGAGTTGTGGACGCAGGCGTAGAGGACGACGGGCGGGGTGTCAGGTGACGTCACGTGTGGCTCCCTCGAGCCAGTAGAAGTGGTCCCGTGCCCACAGCGACACGTAGACCAGGCCGACAAGGACCGGCACCTCTATGAGTGGCCCGACGACCCCCGCGAGGGCTTCACCCGAGATCGCTCCGAAGACGCCGATCGCGACCGCTATCGCGAGCTCGAAGTTGTTGCTTGCCGCCGTGAACGCGAGCGTCGCGGTTCGCGCGTAGCCGAATCCGAGCGATTTGCCCATGACGAACGAACCTGTCCACATCAGTGCGAAATAGCAGAGGAGCGGTGCCGCGATCCGTACGACATCGAGGGGGTGGCCGGTGATCTGCTTCCCTTGCAGGGCGAACAGGACGACGACGGTGAAGAGGAGCCCGTAGAGGGCGATCGGGCTGATCCTCGGGAGGAAGCGCTCCTCGTACCAGGCCGCACCCTTGAGCTTCTCGGCGATGATCCGGGTGAGAACGCCCGCGACGAGCGGTATGCCCAAGAAGATGGCGACCGAGGTGGCGACTAGACCCATGGAGACGCGCAGGCCGGCCGAGTGCAGCCCAAGCCAACCTGGCAGGACGACGAGGTAGAAGTAGCCGAGCCCGGCATAGGCGAGGATCTGGAACAACGAGTTCAGCGCGACGAGAACCGCGGCAGCCTCGCGGTCGCCGCAGGACAGGTCGTTCCAGATGAGCACCATCGCGATACAGCGCGCCAGACCCACGATGATCAGTCCGGTGCGGTACGCGGGTTGGTCGGGCAGGAACGCCCAGGCCAGTGCGAACATCACCAAGGGGCCTATCACCCAGTTCAAGACGAGCGAGGCGACTAGCAATCGGATGTCGCCGGTGACCTCGCCGAGCTTGCGGTAGCGGACCTTGGCGAGGACCGGGTACATCATTGTCAGGAGGCCGATGAAGATCGGGGCCGGCACCCCGGTCGTCACCTGGGCGGAGTCAAGCGCATGGCTGAGCCCCGTGATGCTTCGCCCGAGCCCTAGCCCTAGGCCCATGGAGAGGAGGATCCAAGCCGGGAGGAACCGATCGAGGACCGAGAGCTTCGAGAGGACGGGGTCGGCTTCTTCGGTTGGTGTCTCTTCGACTACAACGGTGTCGCTCACTGCCGAGCCACGCTCGAAGACATCGAGAGCAGTGTGGCTGATAGATTGATGACTGTCAATATGGCAAGGCCAGAGGTGGGGTGGACGACCGTCACCGGGAGGATGGATGCCGCACGCTCGCAGCACTACGAAGCCCGCGTCCGGCGCCGGCGAGGCCCTTTGCTGTGGCCCGCTGACGGAGGTGTCTCTCTCTGAGGTCGAGTCAGAGGGTCTCGCCACGGTCCTGGCAGCCCTCGGTGATCCCGTCAGGCTGCGGCTCCTCTCGATCGTGGCCGCCCAGGGCGAGGTCTGCAGCTGCAACCTCGAAGGGCCGCTAGGCAAGAGCCAGCCGACCATCTCTCACCACACGAGGTTGCTGGCCGATGCCGGGCTGATCGTAGGGGAGAAGCGGGGGCGCTGGACGTGGTGGAGGGTGGTGCCCGAACGGCTGCTGGCGCTGCGCGCGGCCCTCGGCGGGGCGTAGGCGTCGAGGAAGAGCCGGTTCGCCAGGTTGAGCGACGCGATCAAGTCGTGACGCAGATGCGTCCGCCGATGCTGCCGAGACCGACGAACCCGAGATCCCGGGAGTCGGGCACCGAGGCGGTCACGACGTCTTCATCACGACCTTGCCGAACAGGTCGCCGCTGATCATGGCCTCGAACCCTTCGCGGGCCTGCGCGAGGGGCAGCACACGATCGATCGGCGGTCGAACCCCGGTCATCTCACAAAGACGGGCCAGGGCGGCGAGCTCGTCACGGCTGCCCATCGTCGACCCGACTATGTGCAACTGGAGGAAGAACACCCGGGCCAGCTCCGCGGGCGGATCGCTTCCGCTCGTAGCACCGCAGACCACCAAGGTGCCGCCCGGTCTGAGCGACTTGAGGGAGTGAGACCAGGTGGCTTCGCCCACCGTCTCGAGGACGGCGTCGACGCGCTCGGGCAGGCGAGCGCCAGGTTCGAATGCTTTGTCCGCCCCCAGCTCCATCGCCCGGGCTCGCTTCTTCTCGCTGCGGCTCGTGACCCACACCCGGTACCCGGTGGCTCCGCCCAGGATCGTCAACGCGCTCGCTACCCCGCCGCCCGCGCCTTGTACGAGCACAGTGCCGCCCGGCTTGACCCCGCTCTTGGTGAAGAGCATCCGGTACGCGGTGAGCCAGGCGGTCGGGAGACAGGCTGCTTCTTCGAACGAGAGTGCGGCGGGCTTGGAAACGAGATTTCGCCTAGGAACTGCGACGAGCTCAGCGAGCGTTCCGTCGTGGACCTCCGAGAGGAGGCTGCGACGGGGATCCAGCGTGTCGTCGCCCACCCAGTCGTCGCTGGCGATCACGCTGTGAACTATCACCTCGTTGCCGTCCTCGTCGACACCGGCCGCGTCACACCCAAGCACGATCGGGAGGCGCTCCTTGTCGATCCCTACCCCTCGAAGCGTCCAGATGTCGTGATGGTTCAGAGAGGCGGCCCGAACCTTGACGGTCGTCCAGTCGCCCACCGGTCGCGGGTCGGGGTGCTCGTCGACGACCAGCCCGCTGATCGGGTCGTCGCGAGAGACTGATCTCGCGCTCACAGCAAGCAAGGTCTTGACGTTCTCCGGGCCTCGAGGGTTGGGATTATTACCTGGTCCAGGCCGCTTGGGCCTCCCAGAGCAGGCTACGCCGTCGGCGCCCCGTGTGGGCGTTCTGCCTTTACAGCCGCGTCTGACACACGAAGCACCTCGGGTCATGACAGTCACGAGAGCCCACCATCAGAGCAGGACCATCACGCGGTCGTAAGTCGTCTTCGTCACCTGGTCTTTGACCCGACCGTTAGCGGCGAGGCTCGAACTGGGGTCCGATATGCGCCGAATGCTATGGTCATCGCCCGTTACGCAGGACTGTTGGCTGGAGGGGAAAGAAGCTCGTCGGGCTTGGGGTGCGGTTCGTGTCCTGACTCGTCGAACGGTCAAGGAGATCACAGTGCACAACAAGTGGTTCAGATTCTTGCTCATGCTCGGCACGCCGTTTCTGGCCATTGCCCTCGTGTTGCCGGTGTCGTCGACCGGCGCATTTGCAGCGAGCAAACCGACGTACACGATCGCCTATGAGGGGCCACTCTCGGGAGGAAACGCCCAGCTAGGGCTCAACATGGAGTACTCCGTGCAGCTGGCGGTCAACCAGGCCAACGCCGGGAAGACTTTCGGAACTCTCCCGTTCCAGCTCAAGTTCGTGCCCGAGGACGACCAGGGCCTGGCAAGTGTGTCTCCGACGGCGGCCCAGGCCCTCATCACGAACACGTCGGTAGTGGCGGTGGTCGGGCCCGCATTCTCCGGAGCGACGAAGGCCGCCGAGCCCGCGTTCAACGCGGCTGGTCTCGCCACGGTGAGCCCCTCGGCCACAGCGCCTGCTCTGGCCACCCAGGGATGGAACAACTTCTTCCGAGTGGTCGCAGACGACAACGCTCAGGGCCCGGCGGACGCGCTGTACGTGAAGAAGGTGCTGAAGACCAAGAAGGTGTACACGCTGGACGATGCCAGCGCCTATGCGTCGGGCCTGGTCTCGGCGTTCGACACCAAGGCGAAGTCCCTGGGTATCGCTGTGAAGCACCAGACCGTCCAGGGCACGACCCAGTGTCAGGAGGGTACCGGCGACGTCTCGGAGTACCCGCCCCTCGCTAGCGAGATCAAGTCGAGTGGCGATCCGGTCACCTTCTACGCCGGTTACTACTGTGACTTCGCTCTCCTCGCTAAGGCGCTTCGGACCCAGGGGTACACGGGCAAGCTCGTGTCGGACGACGGAAGCCTTGACACTCACTTCATCGCAGAGGCCGGGGCGCGCGTGGCGAACGGCACCCTTATCAGTTGCGCTTGCGCCGACGAGACGAAGAGTGCTTCGGCGACCTCCTTCGCCAAGCAGTTCAAGGCTCTGGCCCACTTCAGCATCGGGACCTACTCGGCCGAGGCTTACGACGCCGCGAACACCGTGATATCGGTAATGAAGTCGACCGGCGCCAACGTCACCCGTTCGAGCGTGCTCAAGGGCCTGAGAACCGTGGACTACAAGGGCCTTACCAAGACCGTGCAATTCCAGTCGAACGGGAACATCTCGGGCACCGCGGTCTACATCTACCAGGTGAAGAGCGGCAAGATTGCCGTGGTCGGCTTGGTTAGCAAGCTCGCCAAGTAGACAAGTCGCTCGAGCTGCGATTGCCGGGTCCCGGTAACCCCGGGACCCGGCTGTCACGGCGGCCCGCGATCGGTGACAGGAGACCCAGGGAGTGTGCTTCACTCAGAACTTCTGGAACCTCTTCATCTCCGGCATCGCCAATGGTCTCGTCTACGCCCTCATCGCGCTCGGCTACACCCTCGTCTACGGCGTCCTGCAGCTGATCAACTTTGCCCATAGCGAAGTCTTCATGAGCGGTGGGTTCGCCAGCTACTTCATACTGAACGCGCTGATCGGGTCCAGCCAGCCACACGGCCTCGCCTCGGTGGGCTTCGTGGTCCTGGGCATAGTCGCCGGAGCCACTGGTGGTGGGATCGTGGCTTTCCTGCTCGAGCGCGTCGCCTACCGGCCCCTGCGGCGGCGCAACGCCCCGCGTCTCGCGTTCCTCATAAGCGCGATCGGGGCCTCGTACTTCATGTACAACTTGGCCGGGAAGGAGTTTGGCCGCGACGCCGTCAGCATCCCCTCGCCGTTCACAAACGGAACGGTGTTCACCGTATTCGGCGCGCAGGTCCAGACCTACTACATCGTGATCGCTGTGGCCACGCTCGTCATGCTGGTCCTCTTGGACCGTGTCGTGGCAGGCACCCGTCTGGGCAAGGGGATCCGGGCAGTCGCCCAGGACGCGCAGACAGCCAGCCTGATGGGAGTGAACATAGACAGGGTCATCTCCCAGACCTTCGTGCTCGGTGGCCTGCTCGGTGGCGCGGCAGGCTTCCTCTTCGGGCTGAACGCTGGTGTGGTCTACACCATGGGGTTCACTCCGTCACTGAAAGCGTTCACCGCCGCTGTACTCGGTGGCATCGGGAACATTCGCGGTGCCGTGCTGGGTGGCCTCGTGCTGGGGGTGGCTGAGAACCTGGGAATCGCGTGCACACAATCGTCGTGGCGAGACGTGATCGCCTTCGGGATCCTCGTCCTCGTGCTTCTGATCCGGCCGACGGGCATCCTCGGTGAGCGACTGGGCAGGTCTGCGTGAGCGCCGGTTTGCAGCCACGTACCGGGAGTGCCGCGCGGTTTTGGAGGAGCACCGACGCCCGCCGCCTCTTCGGCTGTGTCGTGGGTGCTCTCGTCGTGGCTGTGATGACCGGACCGTCAGGGAGCGCATCGGCACCGACTTCGGGGTTCACGGGATCACTCTTCCGTCCTCGCGCGTTCGTGTTCGTCGCGCTCGGCTTGGCGCTCTGGGCCGTGATGACGTTCCGCAGCCGGTTCGGCGACGTGGTACGCCGGGCGAACGATCGCATCATCGCCACCCCGCGGCAATTGCTCGTAAACCGTTGGTACCGCTACATCTTCTATCTTGCAGTGTTCGCCTTCGCCATCTGGTACCCGACGATCCTTTCGGGATACTGGCAAGAGGTCTTGGTGGACCAGATCGGCGTGTTCGTACTGCTGGCTCTCGGCCTGAACGTGGTGGTCGGCTACGCGGGCCTGCTCGACCTCGGGTACATAGCGTTCTACGCCATCGGGGCCTACTCGGCCGCATACTGGACCGGTGCGCTTCCGATACACCCGCCGATGCACCTCAACCCGTTCTGGGCGATCCCCTTGGCGGTCTTGGCGGCCATGCTCGCCGGAGTGGTGCTCGGCTCACCGACGCTTCGGCTCCGTGGGGACTACCTCGCGATCGTCACCCTCGGGTTCGGCGAGATCATCCAGATCGTGGCCACGAACCTCACCGGGGTCACCGGGGGTTCCCAAGGCGTCATAGGGATCCCACACTTCTCCCTCCACGTGGACTCCCTCAAGTACGTGTGGCACGTAAAAGCGCTGCCGTACTACTACTTGTTGCTCGTGTTCGTCGTGATCGCTCTTGCGGCATTCCGGTCGCTCGAGCGCTCGCGAGTCGGGCGGTGCTGGGCCGCCATCCGCGAAGATGAGGTCGCGGCAGAGGCATCGGGGATCAACGTCCTCAAGTACAAGGTGATGGCCTTCTCGATCGGTGCTTCGACATCGGGCTTCGCGGGGATCCTGACGGCCAGCAAGATCGGATTCATCGAACCCGGGGACTTCACCGTGCAGCTGTCGATCTTGATCCTCGTGCTGGTCGTGTTCGGTGGCATGGGTTCGCTCATCGGGGCGGCTATGGGCGCCGCCGTGTTGCAATGGTTGCCCCAGTTCCTGCGGGTCCATCCGCTGTTTGGCTTCCAGCCTCAGGATCTTTTCATCTATCTGGGCGCGCTGTTGGTGGTGATGATGATCTTCCGGCCGGCGGGGATCGTTCCGTCGCGCAGGCGACGAAGCGAGATCGGCCTCGCCGAGCACGGAGTTGGAACCGCGGACGCGATGAGCGCAGCCGGAGGACCGGTCGCATGAGTGACTCCACGACGGCTGCGACCACCGAGGCCGACCTGATCATCGAGGTCGACCACGTCACCCTCCGCTTCGGAGGTGTGACGAGCCTGCTCGACATATCCCTCGTGCAGCACCGCCACGAGATCCTCTCGGTGATCGGCCCGAACGGCGCAGGCAAGACCTCGTTGTTCAATTGTGTGACTGGCGTCTACGTTCCACAGGTCGGATCGATCACCTTTCGCCCCGAGAGCGCGCATCCGGTCACCGTCGTGGGACGTAAACCGCACCGAGTCAACCGCCTTGGAATTGCTCGCACGTTTCAGTCCAGCCGGTTGTTCAACGCACTGACTGCCTTCGAGAACGTGAAGATCGGAGTGGAGTCTCGCTTCCACACCGGGCCGGTCGGTGCCATGTTGCACCTGCCCCGGACGCGCCGAGAGGAACATCGAGGCGACAATCGCACCAAGGAGCTCCTCGAGTTCGTGGGTCTGCGGGACCGGGCTGACGAGGTCGCCAGCGGGCTCCCCTACGGAGACCGAAGACGGCTCGAGATCGCTCGCGCGCTCGGCACCTCACCCGAGCTGTTGCTCCTGGACGAGCCCGCGGCGGGTGCGAACCCTGCTGAGAAGGCCGACCTTTCGAGCCTCATCGAGCGCGTGCGAAGCGAGATCGGCATCAGCGTCCTGTTGATCGAGCACGACATGGGTGTCGTGATGTCGCTTGCCGACCGGATAGTCGTGCTCAATTTCGGCGAGGTGATCGCCGAGGGCACTCCGTCACAGGTCCAGCGAGACCCGGCGGTCATCGAGGCCTACCTGGGCACCGTGAACGAGAACGGGCACGAACCCCCAGCTGCCGAAGGCGCTCCGCCAGCGGTGGCACAGACGCGCCAGAACCCCTCCGCACACAGCGGCGGTAACTCGCCTAGTTCCGAGGAGCGCTGAGAGGTGCTACTGGAACTGTCTGACGTCGAGGTCCGTTACGGCTCGATCCGCGCACTGAAGGGCATCAGCGTGAGCGTCGCAGAGGGTGAGATCGTGACGCTCCTGGGCGCCAACGGTGCAGGCAAGACGACTACTTTGCACACCATCTCGGGCCTGGTACGAGCCAGCAGCGGGTCGATTCGCTTCGACGGACGGGACATCGGAGCGCTCGCACCCCACCAGGTCGTGGCGCTCGGGATCGGGCACGCCCCAGAAGGCCGGCGGATCTTTCCCCGAATGAGTGTGGCCGAAAACCTCGAAATGGGTGCCTATCAGCGGCGAGGCAGCCTGCGTGAGGACTTCGAGCGGGTGTTCGAACTCTTCCCGGTGCTGGCGGAACGCTCCAAGCAGGAGGGTGGGACGCTTTCCGGCGGGGAGCAACAGATGCTCTCTATAGGCCGAGCACTGATGAGCGAGCCCAGGCTGCTGCTGCTCGACGAACCCTCGATGGGGCTCGCTCCGATGTTCGTGACGAAGATCTTCCATGTGTTACGGGACATCAGCGAGCGCGGGGTGACGATCCTCGTCGTGGAGCAAAACGCAGCCCAGGCGCTCGCTCTGGCACAGCGGGGCTACGTCTTGGAGACAGGATCGATCGCAATGTCGGATCAGGCCGGCACGCTGTTACGCGACCCTAGGGTGCGAGCCGCATACCTAGGAGAGGGGGCGGCATAACCCGTCGCGGCTGGTTGCTGTTCGCGGCCCTGAGTGTCATCTGGGGTATCCCCTACCTCTTGATCAAGGTGGCGGTGCGCGACCTATCCCCGGCCACGTTGGTGTTTGCACGCACCGCCCCAGCTGCGCTTGCCCTCGTGCCGCTGGCCTGGCACCGCGGACAGGTGAGGGCTGTGCTGGTGCGATGGAGGTGGCTCGTTGCGTACTCCGTGGTCGAGATAGCCGCCCCGTGGCTGCTGCTCTCGACCGCCGAGGAACGTCTGACGAGCTCGTTCTCGGCCTTACTTGTCGCATCGGTGCCCCTCGTCGGGGTCGTTCTGTCAGGTGTGTTCCGCCGCGAGGCCGAAAACGTCGATCAGCGCGCGCGACGAGTTGTCACCGAGCACTTGGGTGCCAAGCGCCTGGCCGGGCTGGGGGTCGGCCTAAGCGGCGTGGCAGTCCTGGCAGGTATCGACGTTCGCGGCTCCAACCTCCTGTCGCTCGTCGAGGTCGCGGTCGTTGCCGTCGGCTACGCCGGAGGTCCGTTGATCCTCAGCCGGCGGCTCTCGGATCTCCCCGGGCTCGGTGTCGTCTCGGTCTCGGTTGCGTTGACCGCCGTCCTGTACGCACCATGGGCGCTCACACACCTTCCGCACCATGTCAGCGCGGAGGTCGGCCTGTCCGTGGCCGGTCTCAGCGTCTTGTGCACAGCGGTTGCCTTTCTCGCGTTCTTCGCCCTCGTCACCGAGGTGGGCCCGGTAAGAGCCACGGTGGTCACCTACATCAACCCCGCGATTGCCCTCCTGCTAGGCGTGTCCGTTCTCGGGGAGCCGTTCACGCTCGGCTTGGGACTCGGGTTCCCGCTCGTGCTGGCCGGGTCCGTCCTGGCGACCGGGGGGGGAAGAGCCGAGCTCGAGGGGACCGCCGCTTCCTAGGCGGAAACGGGCGAAGAGGCCGCGACCCGTGGAATACCTGACGACCCGTTCCGTTTGATACCCTATGGGGTATCTAAGGAGCGAGGTCGGAAATGGCAACTATGTCGCTTGCAAGAGACAACTTCGAAGACGTCGTGACCAGGGACGGGATCACGCTTGTGGACTGGTGGGCCTCGTGGTGCGGACCATGCCGGATGTTCGCCGCAGTGTTCGAAGCGGCCAGTGAAGCGCCCCGCGACGTCACCTTCGGCAAGGTGGACACCGAAGCAGACCCGGAACTATCGGCGGCCGCGCAGATCATGTCGATTCCGACGCTCATGGCCTTCCGCGACGGCGTCCTCGTGTTCTCGCAGCCGGGTGCGCTGTCCGCGGCCGCTCTGGAACGATTGATCCGAGCGGTCCGTGACCTGGACATGGACAATGTTCACCGTGAGATCACTAGCGCTACGACAGCTCCAGCTCCTGACACACCGGCGGTCGTAGGGCAATGAACGAAGGTATTCGGGTAACCCACGACGGTGGCGATCGGTTCGAGATTGCCATACGTCAACACGTGCTGAGGGTCGACCAGCCGGTCGGCGACGGCGGAGAAGACACCGCCCCTACTCCGACCGAGCTGTTCGTCGCCAGCCTGGCCTCATGTGTAGCCTTCTACGCCCGGCGGTACCTCGTCCGACACGGTCTTGCGACCGACGAGTTCTCCGTCACGGCCGAGTTCAACTTGGTGGCCCGACCTGCCCGGGTACGTGAGATCAATCTCCGAGTCCACATCCCGGAGGAGGTGCCATACGAGCGGCACGGCGCCCTTCTGGCGATCGCCTCGCATTGCACCGTGCACAACAGCCTCGAGCAGCCCCCTCAGGTGAGCATCCAAGTCGCTGCATCACCGAGCTTGGCCTAAGCACATCGTTGGTCATGGATCGACAGCAGTGGGACGAGCGTTACATGACCGACGAGCTGATCTGGCGCGCGGAGCCGAATCGCTTCCTAGTCGAAGAGGTTGCGAGGGTGAAGCCGGGTCGGGCGCTCGACCTTGCCTGCGGCGAGGGGCGTAACGCGCTGTGGTTGGCCGAGCGAGGTTGGCAGGTCACCGGCGTCGACTTCTCGCCTGTCGGGTTGGCGAAAGCTCGACGCCTCGCTGTCGTGCGTCGGGTCGACGTGAGCTGGCTCAGAGCCGACGTGCTCGAGTGGAACCCACCGCAGACAGCCTTTGACTTGGTGATCGTCATGTACCTCCAGCTGCCTGCCGACGCCCGCCGCCGGGTGCTGTCACGAGCTGCAAGAGCGTTGACGCCCGGCGGCACCCTTCTCGTGGTCGGCCACGACTCGACGAATCTCACCGAGGGCACCGGAGGCCCCCAGGACCCGGCTGTGTTGTTCAGCCCCGAGGACGTGGCGAACGATCTACCGGGGCTGGACATCGAACGCGCTGAGCGAGTGCGACGACCCGTTCATACGGAGCACGGAGATGTCGATGCGATCGACGCCCTTGTTCGAGCGGTCCGGGCGAACGTGTTCGCAGCCAGCTCCGATTGAGTGGTGTTACGCGAGCTTCATGAACATCCGCTGGACGGCCTTCAGCGGATAACCGTCCGCCTCGGCCTCCTCGGGATGTTCGACACAATAAGTCATCCCTGCCGCGACCAATCGAAATCCCGCTTGTTCCAAGGCTTTGGTCGCCGCAGAGATCTGCGACACCACATCGCGGCACTCGCGGCCTTGGTCGAGCATGCGCTCGACCCCTTCGATCTGTCCTGCGACACGATGGAGGCGTTTGCGGAGGTCCTCGACAATGTCTTCTGAAAGTTGCATGGGGTCTTCCTCGGATTCATCAGTCAGAACCCAACCGCAGCTCCAATGATACAACTATACCCTACCCCGTATACGAGGGTGACCGGCCTCTGGTGCGGTGCTTCGCACGAACCGGGTGTTGCGCGAATGGAGCCGGCACGACGACCACGATTCGTAGCCGCCGATCCGGCCACCACCTTGCGGCGTGCGTTTCATGACGCAACCCACTATGCTGGAAGGGATGGAGCGCAAGAGCTTCTCGGAGATGCACTGCTGCGTGGCCCAGTGGCTCGAAGTCGTCGGCGAGTGGCGGTCGATGCTGATCGTCCGGGACGCCTTGCTGGGTGTCAGTCGTTTCGACCGGTTCCAGGAGCCGATCGGGGCCAGGGATGTCCGGAGCGTGCCTGGGCCGGACGCGCTCGAGGCCTTTGTGGGCACGGCATAGGGCCGGCAGCTCTCATGACCATGCCTGCGCCCAGCCCACCGAGGTTCCCCTTTGCCGAGGTCACGACGCTGGCTGCCAGCGGACCGGGGCACTTCCACGCTGAGGTGAACGACCAGTGGACGATCGGCGGCAAGCCGAACGGCGGCTATCTGCTAGCCCTGTTGGGCCGCGCGGCAGTGTTCGTGAGTCAGCACGGGCACGTAATCGCCGCGAGTGCTCATTACCTGCGCTCGCCCGAGACCGGCCCTGTCGCGATCGAGGCAGAGGTACTTCGAACTGGGCGCGCCGCCAGTCATGTGCGTGCCCGGATGTGCCAGGACGGCCGAGCCTGTGTCGAGGCGTTGGTCACTACCAGCCAGCTCGACGGAGCGACCGCGCCCTACTGGGACTACGGGTCTCCAGAGGTGAGTCAGGTCGCCTACGAGGACTGCCAGCGCTTAGCCTCGCGTTCGCCCAGCGGGATGCGAGTGGCGATCATGGAGCAGATCGAGGTGAGACTGGAGCCTGAGACCAGCGGCTTCACGACCGGTGTGCCGAGCGGCCGCGGCGAGCTGCGCGGATGGCTGTCGCTTCCCAATGGCGAGTCGTTCGATCCGACCTCGCTACTCTTCGCCGTTGACGCCTTCCCGCCGGCAACGTTCGACATCGAGTTCGCGGGATGGGTGCCGACTCTGGAGTTGACGGTCTACGTCCGCGCACTGCCTATGCCCGGTCCGGTGCGCGTTCTGCAACGGGCGCAGTTGATCGACGCGCAGCGGGTCGACGAGTCGTGCTTCATCTGGGATCACAGAGGGCGCCTGGTCGCTCACGCGACCCAGCTTGCCGGCATTCGTCTCGGATGAGGACGACAAGAAGGACCCTCATGCGGTTGCCACTGGTGGCCCCCGCTGGCGGGGAAGAGAGCCACGCGGCGACGTTGGCCGCCCACTATTGGATCGCGAACCCCGGGTCGTAACACGATCCAACCGAGGGTCAACACCGCTGCTACGGCCACGTAGCGCATACGTGTGTCGTTTTCGCACGCCCGACACGAAATCGCCGACACCCGCGCTTAGGTCGGTTCGGCAGGGCCCTCGGGATGCCGCCGGGTACTCAGATCCCGAGAAGTCCCCGGACGTAGGCCGCCTGGCCGGCGTGCTGCAGATTGTCGTCGGCGACGCTCACCAGTCTCACGCCCAGCGTGACGGGTGGATCCCACCTGCGGTCGACGATGCGATCGAGGTCTCCCGGCGTGAGTTCCCTCAGCATCGCTTGGGTACGCCGATCAACTGCGTCGAGGTACTCGAGAAGCACATCGGCTCGCTCCGGCCGTACTGACAACACCTCTTCGGCAGAATGCCCGTAACCGGTGTTTGACGGGTCTGGGTCAAGTCCGAACCAGCGGGCCCAGTCGCCGTCCATCCAGATCTGGTCCGCACCGAGGAGCTCGGCGACGTGGTGATCCTGCACGCGACTGAGGTGCCACACCAACCACGCGATCGTGTTTGCCCCCGGCGAAGGTGATTCGGTCAATCGGTCGACGTCGATACCATCGATGGCCTGCCGCGCCAATGGAGGAATTCGGCCGTAGAGCTCGAGAAGCAACAGAGAAATATCCATGATGTCATTCCATCACACTCGCTCGACAACATGCGCTGAGTGTTAGCGCGGAGATTCGGCGGTGCCCCGAGAGCCGGTTATCAACTACCTGGCTCAGCAGGTTGCTGACGCCCGCTCATGGCCCACCGACGAGGTGGTTCGCGAACAGCTTCCATCGATACGGGTGTACGGAAACATCAAGCAGCCTCGACTCAGGACCGTCCTATCGGCTATCGAGCTGAGGCTGCGGAGCGAACGACATGAGGATGTGTCACTACCAGCCAGGCTGGAGATAGAGCACGTGATGCCGAGGGGTTGGCGATCGTACTGGGGCGACGACATCAAGGGTGACACTGATCACGCTGCCAGGCGAGACATTCTCATCAACACTCTCGGCAATCTGACTTTGGTCACGAAGAAGCTGAATGGCACGCTTTCTAACCGCCCCTGGTCAGACCTGGAAGCGGCACTGGTGGCACCTTCTGGCAGGGAAGCTGGTGTCGGCAAGCGATCTCTGCTTAACGGGTTCAGCATTCTGGTCTTGAACAAGGAAATCGTAGAGTCGCACGTCAACATCTGGACCGAAGCTGACATCGAAGAGCGTGCCAAGCAGCTGACGGAGGCAGTGATCACTATCTGGCCTCGTCCCGTTCCCAGTTCCGCTAACGCAACCGTGAGTTGAAAAGCAAGAGGAGAAGCCGGTCCCGCGGCTGCGATGATCGACCCATGGCCCACGTCGCCAACGCCGCCTGGCCCGCACCTGGCCTCTGCTTCCGTATGGTGCAGGACCCGAAGCGGGGCGGCTACCCAATGCGCTGTCCGACTCCGCCGCGCTGGCACGGGGTCTTCGTGAATCCCCGTGGCGAGCGGTGGGCCGTCGACGCGTGCGACGAGCACGCCGAGGGTCTCGACCAGCTCCGCCCTGCGCGTCACTCAGCGTCGTAGCTAGGGCCAAACAGGAGGCGGCGCGAGGGGCCTTGCGCTGTCCTAGAGTTCACGTAAACCGCCAGCTATTGGGGCTATGTACGTTGGAGATAGCTGGACATGGCCATGCGGCTCACAGCCAGGATCGTGCTCTATGCAGTGCTGGCGTTCGCCAGCATTGTGCTCGGGTCCTCGCTGGCCGTCCATCATCTTGCGATGCCAGAACTGCCGCTGGTGACCCTGGCCCCTGCTGGGGTGGTCGGGCTCGTGGCCGGTGAACTCTTCCACCAATACCACCGACGGAAGGAGCCCTGACAACAAGGCTCCCGTGCCGATGATGTATGCATGAGAGTCAACTAGAAGCAAGGACTCATAGCGGGAGTGGCGGTCGTAATTGCGACCGCTGCTCTCGCTATTGGCTTTTCTTAGAGCAGTTCACCCAGCAAGCTGAAGACAACAGGGCCGACGGCAACTCTGATCGTCACGCCGACCTGCAAAGCGTAGGTACCTCGGTTCGACCCGCAGGCATTCCAAATGACGCGTGCGGCGTTTGGGGGCCCCCTATCTCCTAACCCCTCCAGTCCTACAAGTGCGCCCCCGGCAGGACTCGAACCTGCGCACCCGGCTCCGGAGGCCGGCGCTCTATCCGCTGAGCTACGAGGGCAATACAGGTCACACCTGGTGCCCAGATGTGTACGGCGGCGACAAATCGCATTTCACACTGTAGTACCGCGAACCTGATCCCGAGCAGCGACGCGGAGCCGCCGAGCCAGGTGGACTGCTCGTGCGAGATGAACGTCGAATGGCGATCTAGCAGGCGAATCAGCAGTTGTCGGGATAGCCGGTACCCGCAGTGGCATTAGCCTTTCGCTGATGCATGACCCCTTCAGCGATGCCCTGGGGGCTACGGCAGACCGAACGTTCGAGGGTGCGTACGAGCGTTCACCTCTTCCCGACGAGGGCCCGGTCGACACGGCGCTGTTGCCGATGACCGCACGACTCGGAGTAGGTGGCCGGTTGTCGGTCGGGGGCGTCGACCTGGTGGACCTCGCCGACGAGTTGGGGACGCCGCTTTTCGTGTACGACGAGGCGCATTTGCGTGACCGCTGCCGCCAGGCGGTCCAGGCCTGGGGGGACGGCGTCGCTTACGCGACCAAGGCATTTTTGTGCAAGGCAATGGCGTCGCTCGCCCACGACGAGGGAATGTGGCTCGACGTCTCCACCGCTGGCGAGCTGTACGTGGCGCTCGCGGCCGGTGTGCCCCCAGCCAGGCTCGTGTTTCACGGCAACAACAAGTCCGATGCGGAGCTGTCCCGGGCCCTAGAAGCAGGCGTAGGCCGTCTCGTCATCGACTCCTTCGACGAGATCGATCGCCTCTGCCGGCTTGCTGGCCCAGCAGCGGGCAGCGCGAGCGACCACAGAGAGCCGGCTGTTCTCGTGCGAGTCACCCCGGGAGTGCAAGCCCACACGCATGAGTTCGTGCGCACCGGCCAGGAGGACTCGAAGTTTGGGTTCGGTCTCTCCTCGGGCGCCGCTGGCGAGGCGGTGGAGCGCCTGCGGTCGTTCCCGGGAGTGCGTGTCGTGGGGCTCCACGCCCACATAGGCAGTCAGGTCTTTCGCGTCGGTTCTTTCGCCGAGGAGGTGGAGGTGCTGGCCAAGTTCTTCACGCCTCTCGACCTTCCCGAGCTTTGCGTCGGAGGAGGGCTCGGGGTGCCGTACGTGGCGGGGGAGTCGGCCCCGACGATCGCAGAGTGGGCGAGCACCGTCAGCGACTCTTGCCGGTCGGTGGGGATCCCGGCGTCGACGCGAGTCACCGCCGAGCCCGGCCGGGCGGTCGTGGCAACGGCAGGTCTCACCCTCTACAGGGTGGGCACGGTGAAGGAGCTACCCGGCATCCGCACTTACGTGGCCGTCGACGGCGGCATGAGCGACAACCCCCGGCCCGTTCTTTACGGCAGCGGGTACGAGGCCTTCCTGCCCCGGGCGGCCGACGCCCCTCGACCCCGAGCGGTACGGGTGGTGGGGAAGCACTGTGAGGCGGGTGACGTCGTGGTGGCAGACGCCCGCGTCCCAGAGGTGCTGTCGGTGGGCGACGTCCTGGCTACGCCGGTCACCGGTGCGTACGGCTACTCGATGGCGTCCAACTACAACAAGGTGCCCCGTCCGGCGGTGGTGTTCGTGGCCGACGGGCGCTACCGGGTTGTCGTACGGAGGGAGGACGACGACGACCTTCTGCGCCTCGACGGCTGAACGCCTCCACGCCGCGTACCGACGGGCCGACCGGGCACCTCTTGTCCACGAGGATTGTCCACGAGGGCCGGCGCCGCCTGCGTAACTATGTGACGGGCACTTCGAGCGAGGGTTGGTAAGAGTTCACGTGGAACCGGCGATCAGTGTCGAGCACCTGCAGGTGATCCGGGGGGGCCGTACCGTGGTAGCAGACGTCTCGTTCACAGTTCCTTCGGGGACTTTGGTCGGCCTGCTCGGCCCGAGCGGTTGTGGCAAGACGACGCTCATGCGGTCCCTGGTCGGGACGCAGGTCGTCGCCGGCGGGTTGGTGGAATTGTTTGGGCAGCCGGCCGGCTCGCCGAACCTGCGAAGTCAGGTGGGGTATGTCACCCAGGCGCCGTCGGTCTACTCGGACCTCACCGTCTCGGAGAACCTTCGGTACTTCGCCACCGTCTTGGGAGTGCAACGCAGTGCCGTCGATCGTGTCATCGACGAAGTCGGGCTTGGTGAGCACACCGACACGGTCGTGGGACGCCTCTCAGGGGGCGAACAGGCGCGGGTGTCGTTGGCCACCGCCCTGCTCGGCTCGCCCCGACTGCTGGTGCTCGACGAGCCCACCGTGGGCCTCGACCCCTTGCTCCGGCGAGACCTATGGGCCTTGTTCGCGGGCCTTGCCGGGACCGGGACGACCCTCATGGTGTCGAGCCACGTCATGGACGAGGCGGAGCGCTGCCAGAGGCTCCTGCTCATGCGCGACGGCCGAATCCTGGCGGACGACTCACCCGAGTCTCTCCTGGCGCGCACCGGATCCACCGATTTCGACACGGCTTTCATTTCGCTCGTCGCAGACCCCTCGACATGACCCTGCGGCGCACCGGAGCCACGACCCGCCGCGTTCTGCGACAGCTGGGTCACGACCCCCGGACTGTGGCTCTGCTCCTGGCTGTCCCGGCCGTCCTCATGGGGCTGCTCGCTTGGATCCTGCGCAGCCGCGACGCCGATTTCAGCCGGTTCGGACCACCCTTGCTCGGGATCTTCCCTCTCATCGTCATGTTCCTCGTGACCTCGGTCGCCACCCTTCGCGAGCGGACGAACGGGACCCTCGAGCGCTTGTTGACGATGCCGCTGACCAAGGCGGAATTCGTCATGGGCTATGCCCTTGCCTTCGGATTCACCGCCGTGGTCCAGGCCATCGTCGTGTCCGGGCTCTCGTTCGGCCTCTACGGCCTTCACGTGAGCGGTTCGGCGTGGCTTGTTGTCGTGGTGGCCGTGGTGGACGCCCTCTTGGGCACCGCACTCGGGCTCTCGCTCAGCGCCCTGGCGTCAACTGAATTCCAGGCCGTGCAATTCATGCCCGCGTTCATCCTGCCGCAGCTGCTGCTCTGCGGCATCATCGTGCCCCGTTCCGAGCTGCCGACGGCACTGCACTGGCTGTCCGACATACTGCCGATGTCTTACGCGGTCGGGGCGACGCAGCAATTGAGCACGTCCGTCGCAGTGACCTCCGAGTTCCTGGTCGACATCGGTGTCGTGGGCATGTTCGCCGCCGCCGCCTTGCTGCTCGGCGCCGCGACGCTCCGCCGCCGCACCCGATAGCGGTGCTCGAAGACGTTCCCGCACGGTGGCGTGCCTACGCAGCGGTAGCGTTAACCGATGGCGAGCAGCGGGAACGAGGGCGATCAAGTGGGCAGGTCTGCAGGCGCGCCGGCGGTGGTGCGCGTCGGAGTGCTCGGCGCCGGGAACGTTGGCAAAGCTCTCTTGTCGTTGCTTCTCGAGGAGGCGCAGTCCATCGAAGGGCGCACGGGGGTACGGCTCGAGCTCGCAGGCGTGGCTGTGGCACATCCATCGCGCCCTCGGTCTTCGATACCGGCCGAGCTCCTCACAGGTGACGCGAAAGGCCTCGTCACCGACCCTTCCGTCGACGTGGTGGTCGAGCTGATCGGTGGGCTGGAACCTGCCCGGAGCCTCCTGGAGGCGGCGATAGGGGCAGGAAAGCCCGTGGTCACCGCCAACAAGGAGCTGATCGCCGAGCACGGCGCCGAGCTGGCCACCTCGGCCGCCTCCGCAGGTGTCGACCTCTTCTACGAGGCCGCCGTGGCCGGTGCGATCCCCATCATCCGCCCACTTCGCGAGTCCTTGGCCGGTGAGAAGCTGCGGCGTGTCATGGGGATCGTGAACGGGACCACGAACTTCATCCTGACCACGATGTCCGAAGAGGGCCACTCCTACACGCAGGCCCTCGCCGAGGCTCAGCGACTCGGGTTGGCAGAGCGCGATCCCACCGCGGACGTGGACGGCTACGACGCGGCGGCGAAGGCGGCGATCCTCGCCAGCCTTGCCTTTGGCTGTGAGGTGGTCTCCTCCGACGTGGCGCGTGAGGGGATCTCGTCTGTGGACCCGGTCGATGTCGATTTCGCTGGTCGACTGGGTTATGTCGTGAAGCTGCTCGCCGTCGCCGAGCGGATCGACGCAGGCACCGCTGCCAGCCAGGACGCGAAGGAGATCTCGGTGCGGGTGCACCCTGCGATGCTGCCGCGCACGCATCCGCTCGCCTCGGTGCGCGGAGCTTTCAACGCCGTGTTCGTAGAAGGGGAGGCCGCGGGCCAGCTCATGCTCTATGGCAGCGGGGCAGGCGGCCGGCCCACAGCCTCTGCCGTGCTCGGCGACCTCATCGACGCGGCGCACCACCTGCGGGCGGGGTTCTCGGCGCGCCCCACGCCCAGAACCCGAGTACGCATGCACCCCGCCGACGACCTGCGCAGCGCTTGGTACCTGAACATCGACGTCGCCGATCGCCCGGGAGTGCTCGCCTCTGTCGCCTCTGTCTTCGGGGAGCACGCGGTCTCCATCCGCTCCATGGAGCAGGTCGGCATGGGCAACGAGGCGCGCCTCATCTTCGTCACCCATGTAGCGCGTCAAGGGGATCTCATGAGGACCCTCGACGGGCTCAGCCGTCTCGAGGTCGTAGACCGCATCGGAGGGGTGCTGCGGATCGTGGGAGACGAGGAGGCTTGAGGATGGCTGCCTGGCCGGGAGTGCTCGAGGCCTATCGCGACTTCTTCCCGGTAAGTGCGACCACGCCGGTGGTCACCCTGCTCGAGGGGGACACCCCGCTCCTCGAGGCTCCACGCCTTTCGGCGCGCGTTGGTGCCCGCGTGCTGTTGAAGCTCGAGGGTTTGAACCCCACCGGGTCCTTCAAGGACCGAGGCATGACCCTCGCCATCTCCAAGGCCGTCGAGGAAGGGGCGAAGGCCGTCGTTTGCGCCTCGACCGGCAACACCTCGGCGTCGGCCGCAGCGTATGCGTCGCGCGCGGGGCTCACTTGCGCGGTGTTGATCCCCGAGGGCCACATAGCGCTCGGCAAGCTCGCCCAGGCGCTCGTGCATGGGGCGAAGGTGCTGCAGGTGCGCGGCAACTTCGACGAGGCCCTCGCCATCGTGCGGCTCCTGGGTGACCGGGCGCCTGTGACGGTGGTCAACTCGATCAACCCCTACCGCATCGACGGTCAGAAGTCGGGGGCTTTCGAGGTCGTCGACGTCCTCGGCGACGCTCCCGATGTCCACTGCATTCCTGTGGGCAATGCGGGGAACATCACCGCCTACTGGCGCGGCTACTGCGAGTACCGAAACGCCGGGCGTTCCACGAGGCTGCCGAAGATGTACGGGTTCCAGGCCGCGGGCGCGGCCCCCATAGTCGAAGGCCACCCGGTCGAGCATCCCGACACGGTCGCCACCGCCATCCGCATCGGTAACCCGGCCTCGTGGTATGGGGCTACTGCGGCGGCAAGCGAGTCGGGCGGGACCATCGCCGCGGTGACGGACGAGGAGATACTCGCCGCTTACCGGTTCCTCGCCTCCGAGGAGTCGGCGTTCTGCGAGCCGGCCTCGGCGGCCTCGGTGGCGGGGTTGTTGAAAATCGGGGTCCCTGCGTCCTCGACCGTGGTTTGCGTGCTCACCGGCCACGGCTTGAAGGACCCGGATATCGCGATCAGCCAGATCTCGGTGCCCGCCACCGTGGAGGCGGACTACGCGGCCGTCGGAGAGGCCCTGGGTCTATAGAGACCGTCGGAGAGGCCCTGGGTCTATAGAGACAAGCTCAGCCGAAGAGCTGCAGCACCGAGGGAAGAAAAGCCCCCACCGGGGTGTTCTTGCCAACGAACGTCGATGTCCGGTACAGTTGTGGACACCGCCGCCCTCCTGCAACCGTGGGAGTTTCGTGGGCGATAGCTACTTGTAGGTGGCTCGCCTCGAGGCGGTTCTCCACTGGCGGTTCGGGGGATAGCGGCGGAGCCGGGGCCGATAACCGTCCGGCGTATCACTCTCTGTCCAGTGTCCTCTGATGCCTGGGCTCTCTGCCCGCCGAAGGGGAAGCAACCTAGCGAGGTGTCACATGGCTGCAGAGCAACAGCTCGAGCGGTCCGTACTCGAACGCAAGGAGCGCGACGAGTTGCGCGCGATCGCCGAGGCGATGTCGTTGGAGATGAGTTCGCGCACGAAGAAGTCCGACATCATCGACCAGATCCTGCGTGCCGCAGGGGTCGAGGTTGCCCGGACGGGCTCCGGCTCGGGTAACGGTGGAGGGGAGCTGAGCGCCCCCCACCGCGTGGTCGAGGCCGCTACCGCTACAGATGACGAGGAGAGCGAGCTGGTCACGAGAGCCGCCTCACACCTCGGCGACCAGACGGCAGAAGGCTCTCCCGAAGCCGACGGGAAGGGTTCGCAGACGACGACCGACGGCTCCCCCGAAGCCTCGGCGCCGAATGGTCAGGTGGACCAGCTTTCCACCGGTCCGCGCCCGGGAGGCGCCCCGGGAGCGGGTCGCCAGCACCCCCAACCCTCAGGCAGCGAGCCCGGCAACCGGCGAAGCCGGCGCCGGCGCGGGCGCCAGACGGGGGGCCACAGTGAGCGCGAGCTCCAAGGCGGGGGATCAGAGACCCAGTACTCCGGCGAGCTGGTACCGGTCCGGGGGCTCCTGGACCTGCGTGACGAGGGTTATGGCTTCCTGCGCGCCGAGGGCTACCTCCCGGGATCGCATGACATATACGTGTCGATCAGCCAGGCCCGCCGTTTCGCCCTTCGCAAAGGGGACTATGTGGAAGGAGCGAGCCGCCCGGCCTCCTCGAACGAGAAATTCCCCGCCCTCATCCGGATCGACTCTGTCTGCGGGCTCACTCCGGATGAGGCGCGCAACCGGGCTCGCTTCGAGGAGCTCACGCCCCTCTTTCCCGACGAGAGGCTGCGGCTCGAGACCTCGGGCTCCGCGGAGACGACGACGCGGATCATCGACCTGCTGTCCCCGATCGGCAAAGGCCAGCGCGGCATGATCGTGTCGCCGCCCAAGGCCGGCAAGACGACGGTGCTCAAGCAGATCGCCCACTCGGTCGAGGCGAACAATCCCGAGGTCCACCTCATAGTCCTGCTCGTCGACGAGCGGCCCGAGGAGGTCACCGACATGCGCCGCTCCGTGAAGGGTGAGGTCGTGGCCTCGACTTTCGACCGCCCCTCCGACGAGCACACGGCAATCGCCGAGCTGACGATCGACAGGGCAAAGCGCCTGGTCGAGCTCGGCAGAGACGTCGTGATCGTCCTCGACGGGATCACCCGCCTGGCCCGGGCGTACAACCTCGCCCAGCCGGCGACGGGCCGGATCATGTCGGGAGGCGTCGACTCGGGAGCCCTTTACCCGCCGAAGAAGTTCTTCGGTGCCGCGCGCAACATCGAGGAGGGCGGCTCCCTCACGATCCTGGCCACCGCCCTGGTGGAGACGGGGTCGAAGATGGACGAGGTCATATTCGAGGAGTTCAAGGGGACCGGGAACATGGAGCTGCGGCTCGACCGCCGGCTGGCAGAGCGGCGGTTGTATCCGGCGATCGACGTGAATGCCAGTCAGACCCGTCATGAGGAGCTGCTCTTCGAGAGGGGCCAGTTGCAGCAGGTGTGGAAGCTGCGCCGGGTGCTGAACGCCTTGGCCGCGGACGGAAGCGCCGCCGCCGGCCTGGAGCTGCTCATCGACAAGATCCGTAACACAAAGAGCAACGACGAATTCCTGGCCGAGATAGCGAAAGGCCCGGCTCCGTCCGTTTGAGAGGTTGTTACCGGTAGGCCAGGCTCGGCAGGCCGGACCACGGCCAGCGGCGGGGATGGGGGTACTGCGCCAGGAGCAGGATGGACGCCCGGTCCTGGGCGCCCGAGGTGCGTACCACGAGCTACCTGCTGCCGAAGCGATGAGTGCTGAGCCGAGAAGCGTTGAGTACCGCTGGGCCGTACACTGGAGGCGCGATGAAGCCCGAGATCCATCCCTCGTATGTCGAGGCGAATGTCCGTTGTTCGTGCGGCAACACCTTCACAACACGCTCCACCAAGGCAGAGCTCCATGTCGAGCTCTGTAACGAGTGCCACCCGTTCTTCACGGGCAAGCAGAAGCTGGTCGACTCCGGCGGTCGGGTGGAGCGTTTCCAGCGTCGCTACGGCCAGCGCGCATCGCGTGGCCGCAAGGGTGCTCCGGCAGCGGCGACCCCTGCTGCGCCGCGCCGCTGACTCACCGCCGATCCCCTGACCGGCCGACCCACTGACCGGCCGTGGACACAGAGCGCCTGGACGCCTGGGAGCGTGAGCACGCCTCTGTTCTGCACGATCTCGCCGACCCTCAGGTCATAGCGGACAGGGCGCGTCTCGAGCAGGTCTCGCGACGCGAGAAGGACCTGGACTCGTTGATCTCGGCCGCGCGTCAGCTGCGTGACGCCGAGGTGGACGTGAGAACCGCGTGCCAGATGCTCGCCGAGGCCTCGGCCGATGACCGCGACCTGGTGCACGCGGAGCTCGAGTACGCGAAGCGTCAGGTCGAGAAGTTCGAGGGACAGCTCCGTGAGCTACTGGTACCACGTGACCCCAACGACGGCCGAAACGTGATCGTGGAGATCCGGGGGGCGGAGGGTGGCGAGGAAGCCAACCTCTTTGCTCGTGACCTGTTCGAGATGTATCGCCGCTACTCCGAGCGTCGCGGATGGCGCTTGGAGCTTCTGTCGTCCAGTCCCTCTGAGCGCGACGGGCTCAACGAGGTGACGTTCCTGGTAAAGGGACCGGACGCCTGGCAGCGGATGAAGCACGAAGGCGGGACCCACCGAGTGCAGCGCGTCCCGGTCACAGAGTCCCAGGGGCGTGTGCACACCTCGGCCGCCACCGTCATTGTGCTGCCGGAGGCCGAAGAGGTCGACGTCCAGATCGACCCGGCCGACCTGCGTGTGGACGTCTTTCGTTCGACGGGTCCCGGAGGGCAGTCCGTGAACACGACCGATTCAGCCGTGCGTGTCACGCACCTCCCGAGCGGGATCGTGGTCTCGATGCAGGACGAGAAGAGCCAGATCCAGAACCGCGCTAGGGCGATGGTCGTCCTGAGGGCGCGTCTGCTCAAGCTCGAGCAGGATCGCCAGATCGCCGAGCAATCCCAGCAGAAGCGCAGCCAGATCGGCGGCGGGGGGCGATCGGAGAAGGTCCGGACGTACAACTTCAAGGAGAACCGGGTCACCGACCACCGCATCAACCTGACCCACTACAGCCTCGACGCCGTGCTGGCGGGCGACCTCGATCCNNACCACCGGGTGAAGCTGACTTTGCACAAGCTCGACCGCGTCCTCGAAGGTGAACTCGACGAGGTGGTCGACGCGCTCTTGCGCGACGAACGCGAACGTCAGATGAGACAGGTGGAAGGGAACGGGTCGGCCGGGTCCGTGCAGTCAGTGGAGTGACCCGTGCAGTCAGTGGAGTGAATGGAATCGGGACCATGCCTGGGAGGACCGTCGGGGACCTCGTGCGGGAGGCGGCCTCCCAGTTGGGTTCCATCTCCGAGGCGCGCTGGATCGTCTCGCGTGTCACGGGATGGGAGGACTCCTCCCTCCTCTCTCCTTCCTATACGCGCCGGCGGGCGACCGACCGGGTGGTTTCCGAGGTCGAGGGCCTGGTGGGACGCAGGCGCTCCGGAGAGCCGCTCCAGTACGTCCTCGGCACTTGGGCGTTTCGAGGCCTCGAGGTGTCGGTCGATCGTAGGGTCCTCGTGCCCCGACCCGAGACCGAGCAGGTCGTGGGGTACGCGCTCGAACGACTCCGGACGGCGACCGCAGGCGTGGCGCCCGGTCGTCCGGTGGTGGTCGTCGACCTGGGGACCGGGTCGGGTGTCATCGCGCTCTCGATTGCCACAGAGGCACAGGTGCCTGGTTCGGGCTCGTTGGAGGTGTGGGCCACCGACGCCTCCCCCGATGCCCTGGATGTCGCCAGGGACAACCTGAGGCTCCTCGCCCGGGTCGACCCGGTCGCGGCGCGCCGGGTGCGGCTCTGTGAGGGTTCGTGGTTCGATGCGCTTGCGTCGGAACTGGCAGGGCGCGTGCAAATGCTCGTGGCCAATCCCCCTTACGTCTCGGCTCCCGAGTGGGAGGCGCTGGATCCGGTCGTGCGTGACCACGAGCCGAGGCGTGCCCTGGTCGCAGGGGAGACCGGGCTCGAGGTACTCGAGCTGCTCGTCTCTGGCGCGCCGCTGTGGCTGGCCCCGGGCGGTGTCCTCGTGCTCGAGATGGCACCCCACCAGGCCCGCGCTGTCTCCGAGAGGGCGAGTTTCGCCGGGTTCAGCGAGGTCGATGTCCTTCCGGACCTCGCCGGGTGCCCCCGGGTCCTTGTCGCCCGCAGATCCGGCGCTTGAGACGGGCGGACGGGAACTACGGTCCGGAGATGCCCAGGGACTCCTCCGTCGACCCGGGACATGTACCGCCCCGGGTCCTCGAACGAGCTGCCTTCGCTCTGGTCGCCGGCCAGGTGGTGGGCATCCCGACCGACACGGTCTACGGCCTTGCGGTCGATCCCGCGCGCGACGGCGCAACAGAGGCGCTGTTCGCTCTCAAGGGGCGTCCTGAGTCGCTCGGGTTGGCCGTGCTCGTGGCGAGCACCGAACAGGCAGAGGCGTTGACCGCCGGGGGTCTTCCGGAAAGGGCTCGGCGCGTGGCGGAGAAGTTCTGGCCCGGCGCGGTCACGTTCGTGGTGAGACGCCGAGGCGGGATCGACTGGATGCTCGGAGGTGACCCCGCGACGATAGGCATTCGCTGTCCGGACCACCCCGTGGCGCGGGCATTGTGTGAGCGGATCGGCCCGCTCGCGACCACGAGCGCAAACCCTCATGGTGAAGGTTCGCTCGAAACCGCCGAGGAGTTACGAGACAGGTTCGGTGACCACATCGCGTTCGTGATAGACGGCGGTCGACTCGCGGGTATGCCATCGACTGTCGTCGACATGATCGGCGACGAGACGCGATGCATTCGCGAAGGCGCAGTGCCTCTTGCCGAAGTGGAGACAGCCTGGGGTTAGGGCAGGCACGATTCGATGCCATGCCGATCCGAGCGCCATCCGGTCAGTGAGGTTGAAACGGCCCCTCACCTGGATAGGCTGGGTTGATGCCCCGCGTCGCCTCCAGCCCGTTCGACGCGTGGCTCGACCTCGACCCGGCGGTAGCTGCTCTGCTCCACGAAGAGGTCGAGCGTCAGTCGACCACCCTCCAGCTGATCGCATCGGAGAATTTCACGTCTCCGGCGGTGCTGGCCGCGACGGGCTCGGTGCTCACCAACAAGTACTCAGAGGGCTACCCGGGACGTCGCTACTACGGTGGCAACAGGGTCATCGACGAGGTCGAGGACCTGGCCCGTGAGCGGGCGAAGGCGCTGTTCGGCGCGGAACACGCGAACGTACAGCCACACGCGGGGGCTTCTGCCAATGTCGCGGTGTACAACGCGTTGCTGGAGCCAGGCGACACAGTGCTGGCGATGCGCCTGGACCAGGGCGGGCACCTCACACACGGTTCACCGGCCAGCATCACCAGCAAGTTCTGGCGTTTCGTCTCCTACGGGGTGACCCCGGCATCCTCGGATCCGGAGGGTCCCGGCGAGATGATCGACTTCGACCAGGTGGCCGACTTCGCAAAACGCGAGCACCCGAAACTCATCGTCGCGGGCGCCACCGCCTATCCCCGCCTCATATACGCAGAGCCCTTCAGGGAGATCGCGGACTCGGTGGGGGCCCGCCTCATGTTCGACGTCGCCCATCCCGCCGGTTTGATCGCGGGAAAGGCACATCCCAGTCCGGTGGGAGTGGCCGACGTGGTCACGTTGACCACCCACAAGACCCTGCGAGGTCCACGTGGGGCGGCGATCCTGTGTCAGGCGGAGCTGGCCAAGACCATCGACTCCGCGGTGTTCCCCGGCCTGCAGGGTGGGCCCCTCGAGCATGTGATCGCGGCCAAAGCCGTCGCGTTCGGCGAGGCTGCGCTGCCCGAGTTCGCCGACTACGCGGCGCGGGTGGTCCGAAACGCACGTGCACTGGCCGACGCGCTCGCAACCGAGGGCTTCCGCCTTGTCTCCGGTGGCACGGACAACCACCTGATCCTGATCGACCTGCGGCCGTTCGACGAGGAACTGACCGGCAAGGAGGCCCAGGAAGTGCTCGACCGCTCGGGCATCACCTTGAACCGCAACACGATTCCCGACGACCCGCGGTCGGCCTTCGTCACCTCCGGGCTCCGTCTGGGCACGGCCGCCGAGACCACAGCAGGAATGGGACCGGACGACATGGTGCTCATCGCCCGCCTGATTAGCACGACCCTGCGGCATCGGCATGACGAGGACGCACTTTCGAACGTGCGTGAAGCCGTGCGCGAGCTGTGCAACCGGTTCCCCCCCTACCCGCAATTCACCGGGAGGGGGGAGGCCGGCTTCGTCGGCGCAGGCGCCGATAGCGGAGGCGGCTGAGGCCATGCCCCCGCTGGGGGCCTACGGGGTGGTCGCGTTGATCGCGGCGCTCGGAACCTATCTCGTGATGTTCCCGGTTCGACGGTTCGCCACCAGGGTGGGGTTCGTCGCCGAACCGGACGAGAGGCACATCCATACCCGTGTCACTCCCTATGGCGGTGGAGTGGCGATGTTCCTCGCCTTCCTTGTCGCGATGTTGGTGGCATCGCAGCTCCAGCAATTCCAAGATCTGTTCCGTGGTTCCTCGGAACCGCTCGGACTCGTGCTGGGCGCAGCCGTCATCTTCATCGTCGGGACCATCGACGACCTCAGAGACATGTCGGCCCCCGCGAAGATGGCCGGTGAGGTGCTAGCCGCTATGGTCTTCGTGTTCTTGGGCGTCACCATGTTCCAGTTCAAGATACCTTTCTTCGGATTCCTCGTTCTCTCCCCCGACGTGACGCCGTTGTTGACAGCCGCGTGGGTGATCGTGATCACGAACGCGGTCAACCTGATCGACGGCCTCGACGGATTGGCGGCAGGCATCGTGGCGATAGCCGCGGGCGCGCTCGCCATCTACGGACTGCGCCTCATCTACCTGGGCGTCCTGCCATCGGACAACTTGGGTCCGCTGATAGCTGTGATCACCTTCGGGGTGTGCATCGGTTTCCTCCCCCACAATTTCCACCCGGCCCGCGTGTTCATGGGAGATGCGGGAGCGCTGTTCATCGGGCTAATGATGGCCGCGGCGACGATGGTGATCGGCGGGCGCACCCCGGAGGTGAGCGGCCAGACGTTCTTCTTCTTCGCTCCGTTGTTGATCCCGGTGTTCATCCTGGGGGTGCCCATCGCCGATGCGGCGTTCGCGTTCGTGAGGCGTACCGCACGCGGAACCGGGTTCCACACCCCCGACAAGGACCACGTGCATCACAGGCTCCTGCGGCTCGGCCACGGCCCGAGGCGGACCGTCGTGATCCTGTGGGCCTGGACGGCCGTACTGTCGGGGATCGTCCTCTACCCACTGTTCGGATCACGGGCGAACGCGTTCATCCCCTTCGGGGTGATCGTCCTCGGGTTGGCGCTCTACACGTTGTTCCGCCCCGGCCTGGGCAAGGAGGCGCTCGAGCTCGAAGACGACGAAGAAGACGACCAGGGCGACGAAGACGACGAACGATACAGCGCTCGGAGGACGGTTCCGGGTTCGTCGAGGATCGGGCATTTCTCAGAAGCGGTTGCCTCAGGTCGAGACGAATAAGACGGCTCGGTTCGTCCTTTGACAGCCTCGGACCGTCGGTCCTATATCACCGGCGGTGGTCGCCTGAGGGGTACCTGACCGCAGGTCCTGAGAGGTACCTGACCGCAGGTCCTGAGCAGCACACTAAGGCGACGGTCCTGCCGCGGACAGCTTCGGCCAGGCTCGTTTTGCCGCGCACATGCTGCGAATGAGAGGATTCTTGAGTGCCTCTTTTCCCCTCTTTGGGTGCTCACGGGCCGGTACCGAAGGTCGACCTCAGTGAGGTGCGACGCGCTCTCTTCCACAGCACTGACCCAGCCGTGTGCAGGAGCCGTGCGACGTGCGCGGTGCCTGTTTTTCACCGCCGGATTCTGCCTTGGCGGTAGACGGTGACGTCGCGGTCGGCGAGCGTTCTTTCGTGGTGTTGCGATATCTGGACGTGGTGCTGGTGGTGATCGCACTAGCTCCCGCACTCGCGTTCGGAGCACCCGTGCTCGGCTATGCCATAGGTGGCGGCGGATGGGTCCTGCAGCGCGTGGTCGCTGCAGCCGACAGGCGCTGGACGCGCAGGGTGACCGAGCCGTTGAAGCAACTTGGCGTGAACCTCTTTGAGGGGTTCGCGCGGATCTGGCTGCTGGCGGGCGTGATCGTGATCGCGGCCGTCGCCGGCGGACGTCGGGACGGACTTACCGCGGCGCTGGTGATCTTTGGGGCGTACTCGGTGGTCCTAGCGATCAAGCTGATTACGGGACCACCGCGGCGGAGGGCCGTCCAATGACCTCACTGGTGACCTCAGTGGCGACCATGAGCCGCCGTAAGCAGATCACCTGGGGCATCGTCCTGGTGTATGTCGCGGGCTTGATCGGGTTCGGGATCGCGTTCGGCATCCACAGCCACCAGAACAACAGCTTCAACATCGTCTCCCCCTACCAACTGACTACGTGGCTGCACCTAGTTGGCCCGCTGAACCTCAACAAGGGAGTGCTCTACCTGCTGGTCACGGCAGTGCTGACGGTCGGCGTCCTGTGGTGGGTCGCCCGGCGCATGGAGATGCGGCCGAACCGCGTCCAGACAGCGGTCGAATGGGGCTACGACCTGACGATGCGCTTGACGAACGACAGCATGGACCGAAGGATGGCCAGGAAGTGGTTTCCGCTCGTATTCACACTGTTCGTGTTCGTCCTAGTTACCAACCTCCTCGGTTACATCCCGCTGCCCGTAAACACCGCAGACAAGATCCATCTGGCCGGGGTGGGTCTTCCGTCTTTCCAGATCTATGCAGCGGACACCAACGTCGCACTTCCGTTGGTGCTGGCGTTCGGCGTATTCGTCGCGTACAACGTCGAGGGCTTGCGCGCCCATGGGTTCTCGGGGTACCTGAAGAGCTTGGTTCCGGGGGGCGTCGGCGGGGGCATGCTGCTCTTCCTGTTCCCGCTGGAGATCATCTCGCACTTCCTCAGGCTGCTGTCGCTGACGATCCGGCTATGGGCCAACCTGCTCGCGGGGCACCTCCTGATCGACTTCATGGCGGGTGACATGGCCGTGCTGATGGGCATGCCGGTCGTGGGCTGGTTCACCTTGCCCATAGGTGTCGCGATTTACTTGTTCGAGTGCGTTTTAATCGCTGGTTTGCAAGCTTTTATTTTTGCTATCCTCACTACCATCTATCTGGGTGGCGCGGTCGGAAGTCACTAGGATCAGTAAGGAGCGGAATGTTTCATCTCGTCGGTTTCACTATTGTTGCCTTTTTCCACCCCCTGCTCGTGGCTGCTGCGCAGTCATATGACTTGATTGGCGAGAAGGCTGGTAAAGCCATCGCACTCGGGGTCGGCGCCGGCGGCGGCGCGGCGGGAGCCGGTGCAGGCATCGGGGTGCTGTTCGGCAGTGTGATCGAGTCGACGACGCGCCAGCCGGAGATGAAGGGCGAGATCACCCAGATCCAGTGGTTGGGGTTCGCGCTCACCGAGGCAACCTTCTTCTACGGCCTGGTCGGCGGTTTCATCGCCTTCTTCCTCTAAGTCGAAGGGCCAACCACCGTGCCACTCGCGTCCAACTCCAGTTCCTGGCTGATCACCCCCGACGTCGGGCTGACTATCTGGACCCTCGTCGTGTTCGCTATCTCGCTGTACATTCTGACGAAAGCCGTGTTGCCTCGCATCGGGCAGGCACTCGACAAGCGCCAGAAGGCGATCGACGATTCGATCGACGCGGCTGAGCGGACCCACCACGAGGCGGACGAGCTGCTCGTCCAGTACCGGGAGCGCCTCACAGAGGGCCGCCACCAGGCAGAGGAGATCGTCGAGCGTGCGCGCCAGGCGGCCACCGCGCACGAGCGCGAGGCCCGCACCGCAGCCCATGTCCGGGGTGAGCAGATGCTCGAGCAGACCCGCCGGGACATCGAAGCAGAGAGCCGCCGCATGATCGACCAGATCATCCGAGATGTCGCCGACCTCACGGTGATGGCAACCGAACGCGTGACACGCAAGGTCCTCACCGAGGATGACCAGCGACGGCTGGTCGAGGACGCACTGTCCGGTGTCGACTTCACGGTCCTGAGCGGCGGAGCGCGCTGACAACCATGATCCCGAGGAGACCCAACTAGTGGAAGAGGTCGCACGGGTCTATGCGCGGGCACTGTTCGAGGTCGCCTCCGAGCGTGGCGTGCTCGACACAGTTCGTGAGCAGTTCGCCCAGTTCGTCGACGCGCTGTCCGCCGATCGCGAGTTGGAGGTCTTCTTCGTCTCGCCGCATTTTTCCACCGCGGAGAAGAAGGATGGTCTGGGCCGAATGGTCGAGGGTGCCGAGGAGACGTTCATGAGCTTCCTCGAGACCCTGGTCGAGCGGCAGCGGATGCCGGACATCTTCGATATCCGAGAGCGCTATGACGAGCTGTGGGACAAGGAGATGAAGTTGCTGCCGGTCGAAGTGACGAGCGCCGTGGGACTCGACGAGGCGACCGTGCAAAGCATCGGTGAGCGCATCGGCAGAGGGACCGGGAACAAGATCCAGCTGACGACCGTGGTCGATCCCGACATCCTTGGCGGGATCGTGCTCCGCGTGGGCAACGTCATCCTCGACGCTTCGATCAGGAACAGGCTGGACCAACTTCGCAAGCAAGTCGTACAGGCGCGGCCACCCTCGCCTGTCTAGGAGAAATCTGATGCAAATCAAGGCTGACGAGATCACCTCAATCCTGAAAAGCCGGATCCAAGGCCTCGACGGCGCGAGCGCTGACCTGACCGAGGTCGGGACGGTGCTCTCGGTCGCAGACGGCATCTGCCGCGTTCACGGCCTCGATAACTGCATGTCGCTGGAGATGCTCGACCTCCCCCACGACGTCACCGGGCTGGCGCTCAACCTCGAGTCCGACAACGTCGGCGCTGTGCTCTTCGGCGAGTGGGAGAAGATCGTCGAGGGCGATACCGTTAGGCGAACCAAACGCCTGCTCCAGGTTCCGGTCGGCGAGGAGATGCTGGGGCGGATGGTCGACCCGCTTGGCAACCCGCTCGACGGCAAGGGGGAGATCGGGGCCACCGTGATGCGCCCGGCCGAGTACAAGGCGCCAGGAGTCGTCCAGCGTCAGCCCGTCAAGGAGTCGATGCTCACCGGCCTGAAGGCGATCGATTCGATGATCCCGATCGGCCGCGGCCNNGAGCTGATCATCGGCGACCGCAGTACCGGCAAGACCGCGATCGCGGTCGACGCGATCATCAACAACAGGGATCGTGATCTGATCTGCATCTACGTTGCGATCGGACAGCGCAAATCGACCGTCGCTCGACTCGCAGCCGTGCTCGAGGAGGCCGACGCGCTGAAGAACACGATCATCGTGATGGCAGCCGCCGACGAGGCCGCGCCGATCAAGTACCTGGCGCCGTATGCGGGCTGCGCGATGGGGGAGTACTTCCTCTACAACGGCAAGGCCGCGCTGGTGATCTACGACGACCTCACGAAGCACGCCTACGCGTACCGCCAGATGTCCCTGCTGTTGCGCCGCCCCCCGGGCCGCGAGGCATATCCGGGTGATGTCTTCTACCTGCACTCCCGGTTACTGGAGCGGGCAGTCAAGCTGGCCGATGACCTCACCGATCCGCAGACGGGTGCAAAGCTTCCTGGCGGCGGATCTCTCACCGCTCTGCCGGTGATCGAGACGCAGGCTGGTGACGTCTCGGCATATATACCGACAAACGTGATCTCGATCACCGACGGGCAGATCTACCTCGAGCCGGGCCTCTTCAACTCCGGCGTGCGCCCGGCGATCAACGTCGGCATTTCGGTCTCGCGAGTCGGCGGCAATGCCCAAATCACGCCGATGCGCAGGGTCGCGGGCCGCCTGCGGCTCGAGATCTCTCAGTACCGGGAGCTCGAAGCGTTCGCCCAGTTCGGCTCCGAGCTCGACCCCGACACCCAGCGGACGCTCGCTCGCGGCGAGCGCCTGGTGAAGACGCTCAATCAACCCGAGGGCGCGCCCATGCCGGTCGAGGAGCAGGTAGTGCAGATCTACGCGGCCACCAACGGGTACCTCGACCGGCTCACGGTCGACAAGGTGGAACGGTTCCTGGTAGAGCTCATCGAGATGGTGCGAGGCAGCGACCCCGAGCTGCTTCGGCAGATCGCGAGCGGCGATTGGGGCGAGCAGACCGAGGCGCGAGTGGCGGCGGCCGTCGAGCAGTTCGCCAAGGACTTCGGCTTCGACCTCGACGAAGAGGGCCATCCGCTCGTAGAGGGCGTCGACGAGACGCTTCGCACCATCCGGTCGGAGGCCTCCACCCAGCACCCCGGCGAGGAGAAGGAGGCAGAGGCCACTTTGGTGCAGTAGTGCCAGGCGGCTGAACAGCCATGCCCCAGTCCCAGCGCGACGTCCGCAACCGCATCACCGCTGTCAAAAACATCGAGAAGATCACCCGGGCGATGGCCATGGTTGCCGCGGCCCGGTTGAATCGCGCTGAGCAGCGGATCCACGCGTTGCGGCCCTACGCGAGCGCCATCAGGCGAATGACCCGGCAGGCCGCGGAGACGGCGGGCGCCGTCCCGAGCGTGCCGATCCTCCAGGAGCACGCCGAGGTGGGCACGGTCGCTCTGCTGTTCGTCGCCGGTGATCGCGGTCTCGCCGGTGCGTTCAACTCCAACATCGTTCGCGCCGGGATCGCAGCGGGGCGCGAGCACGAGGACGCAGGCCGGCGAGTCGTCTACTTCGCCTCCGGCCGCAGAGTCGCCTCGTCGCTGACCTTCCGTAGGATTGCCCTGGCGGATAGCTTCACTGGCTTCACCGACCGTCCCAGCTATGCCGACGCGCGCCGGATCGCGGAGCGGCTGATGGCAATCTATTTGGACGGAGAGGTCGATCAGGTGGAGGTGTTCTACAATGGCTTCGTCTCGGTGATCTCCCAGTTCGTGCGGCGTGAGACGCTGCTGCCCCTGCAGCGGGCAACCGTCATCGAGGCCGGGCCGCTGGAGGAGCCGGCTTCTGGCGCGCGGCCACAGCGCGTGGTGCCCGAGTACGAGCCCGATGCCGCGGCGGTGCTGAGGAGGCTCGTCCTCGACTACGTCGAGATCTCGATCTACCGGGCGCTGCTCGAGTCGACCGCGTCCGAGCATGGCGCGCGGATGACCGCCATGCGCCATGCCTCAGACAACGCCGGCGAGCTCATCCAGGATCTGACGCTACAGATGAATCGGGCGCGCCAAGCTGAGATCACGAAGGAGATCATGGAAGTCGTCGCCGGTGCCGAGGGGCTCGGCTAGAACCAGACTGGAAAGTGATATGGCACTGACACAAGAGGCCCCTGCGGCGGAGAGCCGGATCGAGAACGTCGGCCGGATCGAGGCGATCCGGGGCGTCGTCATCGAGGCGGTGTTCCCCGGCCATCTTCCCGAGATCAACCACGCGATCAAGGTGCGCCGGCCGGCGGCGGCGCGGTCCGAGGGGGACGAGGACATCGGCGCCGCGCAGGACGACTACGTGGTCTGCGAGGTGCAGCAGCAACTCGGTGACGACCACGTCCGGGCTGTGGCGATGGACAGCACCGACGGCCTGGCGCGCGGAGCCGAGGTGATCGACACCGGGGCCCCGATCACCGTTCCGGTGGGTCGAGGCACGCTAGGCAGGGTCGTCAACCTGTTCGGAGAGCCGATCGACCTGGGTGCCCCGCTGGACGAGGCCCTCGAGCGCTGGCCGATCCATCGCAAGGCCCCCAACATCGAGGCAATGGCCCCGACGACCGAGATGTTCGAGACGGGTATCAAGGTGGTCGACTTGCTGGCGCCCTACGTCAAGGGGGGCAAGGTCGGGCTGTTCGGCGGTGCCGGAGTCGGCAAGACCGTGATCATCCAGGAGCTGATCCACAACCTCGCCCAGGAGCACGGTGGCCTATCGGCGTTCTGCGGTGTCGGGGAGCGCTCGCGCGAGGGCAATGACCTGTGGCTGGAGATGAAGGAATCCGGGGTGATCGACAAGACGATCCTCGTCTTCGGGCAGATGAACGAGCCGCCCGGCGCCCGCATGCGGGTGGCCCTCACAGGTCTCACGATGGCGGAGTACTTCCGCGATCAGGAGGGCCAGGACGTGCTGCTCTTCATCGACAACATCTTCCGCTTCGTCCAGGCGGGTTCCGAGGTCTCGGCCCTGCTCGGCCGGATGCCCTCGCAGGTCGGCTACCAGCCGACGCTCGATTCTGAGATGGGCGAGCTGCAGGAGCGCATCACGTCCACACGCCGGGGCTCGGTGACGAGCGTGCAGGCGATCTATGTTCCTGCCGACGACCTCACCGACCCGGCCCCGGCGTCGGTGTTCGCTCACCTGAACGCCACTACGGTGCTCTCGCGGTCGATCGCCGAGAAGGGCATCTATCCGGCCGTCGATCCGCTCGACTCTACCTCGACGATCCTCAAGGCGGACATCGTCGGTGAGGAGCATTTCCGCGTCGCCAACGAGGTCAAGCAGGTGCTCCAGCGTTACAAGGAGCTCCAGGACATCATCGCGATCCTCGGAATCGACGAACTCTCGGACGAGGACAAGGTGACGGTCGCACGAGCGCGCAAGCTCGAGCGGTTCCTCTCGCAACCGTTCTACGTCGCAGAGCAGTTCACGGGCATCCCAGGAGCGTACGTCCCGATCGCCGAGACGGTCCGCGGCTTCAAGGAGATCCTCGAGGGAAGGTACGACGATCTCTCCGAGCGGGTGTTCTACATGAAGGGCACGATCGACGAAGTGGTCCGGGAGGCCCGCGGGGAGGGAGAGGGCTGATGGGAGAGGGCCCGGTGTCATCCAATCCCGAAGACCCTCGCGGCACGACGGCAGCCGGTGCCCGCGCGCCCGAGGAGCACTGAGTTGGCACACGCCAAGTTTCCCGTCGAAGTCCTCTCGCCCGAGGGTGAGGTCTTCAACGGCGAGGTGGAGATGGTCTCGACACGCACCACGGTGGGTGTGATCGGGATCCTCGCCAGACATGCTCCGCTCCTGGCGACGCTCGAGCCCACCGAGCTGAGGCTGTACAAGACCGAGACCGAGGTGGTTCGGTTCGCGCAGGCGGAAGGCTACCTCCAGGTCGGCGACAACCACGCGCTGCTGCTGGTCGAGGAGGCCCACCCCCTCGCAGATCTGGACGCGCACGAGTTGCGGGAGCGCCTGCGGGTGGCCGAGGAAGAGATCGAGCAGGCCGGCGAGGACACCGAGAGGCGCCAGGTAGCCGAGCGTGACAAGCGGCGCTGGGAGCGGTTCCTGAGCCTCACCGAGTAGCGACTCCGCACGACTGTCGCCGACCCATAACAATGATGATGGTCTTGTCGTCCTGAGGGTCCACCGCCTTGCCGTTGGTCTCCAATATGTTCGGGAGCACTGGGAGGATCGGTCTGACTTGAACTGATGTGGCGTCCTTTGGGCGTTGTCGGCCGAGCTCTCCCGGCATCAGCACGAATACGGCGCGTCCCATCCCAGAGAGGGTGATGGCCCGGCCTGCGGGAACAGGCCGAACCGCTCGTCGCTCCGATCGGGGACGGCCGCGCCACCCCTTGACCACAAAGGAAGGAAGGGATGGCTGTGACCATCGTAGGAGCTGCGCGCGCCGTTACAGGTGGAGTTGATACCCATCTCGACGTTCACCACTGAGCTCAGCCGCCAGATCGCCTCGCTCGGTATTTATCCGGCCGTCGATCCTCTCGCGTCGACCTCGAACATCTTGGCTCCCGAGGTCGTCGGCCAACGTCACTACGACGTGGCGAGGAGAGTGCAGAGCGTGCTGCAGCGCTTCCGCGAGCTTCAGGACATCATTGCCATCCTTGGGCTCGACGAGCTTTCCGAAGAAGACCGGTTGACGGTGAACCGGGCCTGCAAGATCCAGCGCTTCCTGTCTCAGCCGTTCAATGTGGGTGAGGTGTTCACGGGCATGAAGGGCGTCACAGTGCGGATCGAAGAGACCGTGGAGTCCTTCGAGGCGCTGTTGAACGGCGAGCTTGACGATGTCCCCGAGCAGGCGTTCTTGAACGTCGGGGGAGCCGAGTCGGTGCTCGAGAAGGCCAAGAAGATCGAGGCCGGGTCGGCGTAACGATGGCATCGTTCCCGGCCAGTCTCGTCACACCCGAGCGCGTGCTCCTCGAGGAGCACGCGCAGGCGGTCATGCTGCGCACCGACTACGGCGACGCGGCCTTCCTACCAGGTCACACCCCACTTATCGGTGTCGTGGTGCCGGGCACGGTGCGCTTTGGTCGCGAGGACGACAGCGAGGAGCGTTTCGAGGTCCGTGGCGGGCTGGTTCAGGTAGAGCCGAACCGGGTGGTGGTGCTCGTGCCCGAGGCAGAGCCCGCAAGCTGACGGTTAGCTACTCGGGCGACCGAGGCGAGCTACCTAGGCGGTCGGTCCGGTCGGCGAGTCTCAGCCGACTCGATCTTGCTGTACTCGCGCAGCCTGTCGAGCGGATGGCGGCAGCTGATGAAGCGCACGGTGCCAGAGCGCGAGCGCATGACGAGCGACTGCGTGGTGGCGCCGACGTCGTGGTAGCGCACTCCTTGCAGCAATTCCCCGTCGGTGATACCGGTGGCCGCAAAGAAGCAGTCGTCCCGCTGCACGAGGTCATCAGTGGTGAGCACTTCGTCCAGATCGTACCCGGCGGCTCGCGCCGCCTCGCCCTCGGCCTCGTTGCGCGGCCAGAGTTGGCCTTGAATCTCACCGCGCATGCACTTCAAGGCAGCGGCCGAGAGCACTCCTTCGGGGGTTCCGCCGACCCCGTAGAGTACGTCCACACCTGAGTCGGGCCAGGCCGTGGAGATAGCCCCTGCTACGTCGCCATCGGTGATCAACTTGATCCGCGCGCCGCTCGCTCGCACCTCGGCGATGAGATCGGCGTGCCGCTCGCGGTCCAGGATCACCACGGTCACGTCACGCACCGACTTGCTCAAGGCCTTTGCCACCGCCTCGAGGTTCTTGGTCGGGGAGAGGCGTATGTCCACCGAGCCCGCCGCTTTTGGCCCGACAGCCAGCTTCTTCATGTAAACGCAAGGGCCGGGGTCGAACATCGTCCCCCGCTCGGACACGGCGATGACGGCGAGAGCGCCGCCGCGTCCCAAGGAGGTGGGGGTCGTGCCGTCGATGGGGTCGACCGCGATGTCGGTAGGCGGGGGCGAGCCGTCTCCGATCCGCTCGCCGTTATAGAGCATGGGCGCCCGGTCCTTCTCGCCCTCACCGATGACCACCACACCGTCCATGGGTACCGTCTGGAGGACTATGCGCATCGCGGAAACAGCGGCGCCGTCTGCACCCTCCTTGTCGCCACGACCCATCCATCGTCCTGCGGCGATGGCCGCGGCCTCGGTCACCCGGACGAGCTCCAAGGCGAGGTTGCGGTCGGGCGCCTGGGGGTTAGCCGCCACGACTCTGACCATAGCGCGCCGCCTGAAAGCCGTCCCGAGGCGCCCTCGGGGATCGCCGCCCTCAGCCCTAGGCCCGTAGTCTGTGGATGTGCAGGACGCGCCTCACGAGGACCTCGAGCAGGGACGCTCGATCTGGCGCGAGGCCCTCGAGTCGTCCGAGCTGCTCGATCAGGACTTCGAGACGATGTCGGGGATCCCCCTCGAACCTGTGTACGGCCCCGGCGATTGGCCGGTGATCTCTGATACGGGCAATGCCGCCACCCACGGTAATGCCGCCACCCACGATGAGGTCCTCGACCTTGTTGCGAAGAAGCTCGGATGGCCTGGGTGCCCTCCTTACACGCGTGGGCCGTATGCCTTGATGTACCGCTCGAAGCTCTGGACGATGCGGCTCTTCGCGGGCTTCGGTACGGCCGAGGACACGAACGTCAGGTTCCGGCAGCTGCTCAGAAGCGGCGGCGGCCTTTCGGTGGCCTTCGATCTCCCGATGCTCATGGGTCGCGACTCCGACGACCCACGCAGCGAGGGCGAGGTCGGACGCTGCGGAGTGGCGGTCGACACGTTGGCCGACGTCAAGGATCTGTTCGCAGGGATAGACCTGGGTTCGGTCACCACTTCGATGACCATCAACTCGCCTGCGGCGATCCTTCTCGCCATGTACGCGGCGGCTGGTGAGTCCGCGGGGACGTCGCGCCGGGCGCTCGGAGGCACTCTCCAGAACGACATCTTGAAGGAGTACCAGGCACAGAAGGAGTACATCTTTCCGCCCCGACCTTCCATGCGGCTGGTGGTGGACGTGATCCGCTTCTGCACCGCCGAGATGCCATGTTTTCATCCGGTCTCGGTCTCCGGGTACCACATTCGCGAGGCTGGGTCTACCGCCGTGCAGGAGCTTGCCTTCACCCTGGCGAACGGCTTCGCCTACATCGAGGCGGCGCTCGCTGCGGGCCTGGAGGTGGACGAGTTCGCGCCGAGGCTGAGCTTCTTCTTCAACGTTCACATCGACTTCTTCGAGGAGATCGCGAAATACCGCGCTGCGAGGCGGATCTGGGCCAGGTGGGTGGCCAATCGTTACGGGGCGAAGTCCGCGCGCTCGATGCAGCTCCGGTTCCACACACAGACTGCGGGAGTCTCGCTCACGGCTCAGCAACCTGAGGTGAACATCGTCCGCACCGCCGTCGAGGCGCTTGCCGGTGTTCTCGGCGGTACCCAGAGCCTCCATACGAACTCGTTGGACGAGGTGTTCGCCCTCCCCTCCGAGAAGGCGGCGCGCATCGCGTTGCGCACCCAACAAGTGCTTGCACACGAGATCGGCGTGGCGAACATCGCCGATCCACTGGGCGGGTCATGGTTCGTCGAGTCGCTGACAGACCAGATCAAATGCCAAGCCGAGGAGATCTTCTTGGCGCTGGACGAGAACGGGGAGGGGTCGATGCTCGAGGGCGTACTTCGGGGGATCGAAGAGCGCTGGTTCCAGACTGAGATCGCAGAGTCCGCCTACGCCTTCGAGCGCAAGGTGAGCTCGAGGCGGCGCCTGGCCGTGGGGGTGAACGCCTTCTGTGAGGGAAACGAGGAGCCTGCCCCGCCCACTTTGCAGATCGGTCTTGAGGTCGACGAGGCCCAGCGCAAGCGCCTGGACTTGGCGCGACGCAAACGCTCGTCCAAGGCGGTCGACGCCGCCCTCGAGAAGGTCGCGGCCGACGCCGCCGATCCTCAGGTCAACCTGGTGCCATCGATCCTGGCGGCTACGCGCGAGTACGCCACGGTGGGAGAGGTCGTGGGGACTTTGGTCTCGGTCTTCGGGCGTTGGGCCGAGGACCCCGTCCTCTGAGTCCCCCGAAGATGCACCACCTCGACCCACAGCTGGGTGACCGTTTCCTCGTGCATCCGAGCGGGGCGCTTCAAGGCACGATCTGTGCAGGGGGCGCCAAGAACTCCGCGCTCAAGCTCATGGCAGCGTGTCTGTTGGCCGAGGGACGACATGTGCTGTCGGGGGTGCCTTCCATCGTCGACGTCGAGATCATGGCTGAACTGCTCTGCGCCATCGGCGTGCGCGTCGAGCGGCTCGAGGACCCCCACGGTCGCGGACCGGGTGACCTGGTGATCGACACCCCGGCGAACCTGGTGGCCGAGGCTCCCTACGAGCTCGTCGAGAAGCTGCGCGCATCGATCGTCGTGCTCGGCCCGATGCTCGCCCGAAGCGGTTTCGCCCGGGTCTCATTACCGGGGGGTGATGACTTCGGGAACCGTCCGGTCGACATCCACTTGAATGCTCTGTCGGCGATGGGTGCGTCGTTCGAGACCGTGCACGGGTACATCGAGGGCACCGTGACCCCGAACGCCGCGACACGCGGCCGACTAGTGGGCAGCCGGGTGGTCTTCGAGTACCCCAGCCACACAGCGACAGACAACGTTCTCATGGCCGCGGTGCTGGCGAAAGGTACGACGATCATCGAGAACGCTGCACGCGAGCCCGAGGTCGTGGACCTGGCTGCATTCCTGACCGAGATGGGGGCGCGCATCAAGGGCGCGGGTACCTCCCACGTGGAGGTGGAAGGGGTGCAAGAGCTCGTCCCCGCCACCCACCGCGTGGTCGCCGACAGGGTGGTGGCAGCCACCTTTCTGGCGGCGGTCGGCCTGGCAGGAGGGGACGTGGTCGTGGCCGACGCGCGCGCGGACCACATGGACATGCTCCTGCGCAAGTTGTCCACCATGGGACTGCAGGTTGCCCAGACCCCCGAAGGGTTGCGCGCGCTGTCGGACCGGCGCTTGCACAGCGTCGATGTGGCCACGTTGCCCTACCCCGGGGTCGCCACCGACTACAAGCCTCTTCTGGTGACCATGCTCAGCGTGGCCGACGGCGTGGGCATCGTGACGGAGAACCTCTTTCAAGGACGGTTCCGCTACGTGGACGAGCTGCGACGCATGGGAGCGGACATCCGCACGGAGGGGCATCACGCGGTCGTGCGCGGCGTGAAGCGCCTCTCGGGGGCAACCGTGCGCGCCTCGGACCTGCGCGCTGGAGCCGCGCTGGTGCTGGCGGGATTGGTGGCCGAGGGCGAGACCGTGGTGAGCGAGGCTCGCCACGTCGACCGGGGATATGAGGACCTCGCCGGCAAGCTGCGCTCGCTGGGCGCGGACGTGGCGCGGATCTGATGGACACCGAAATGTTGTTCGCGGAGGCTGCGGCAGGCGGCCGGCGGGCTTTGGCGCATCTGCTATCGGCGGTGGAACAGGGTGGCGAGAAAGGCCGAGCCGTCGCCGCCCTCGCCTACCGCAGCAGTGGCGACGTCCAAAGCATCGGGGTCACCGGCGCGCCCGGCGCGGGCAAGTCGACGCTGGTCGACTGGCTGATCAGTTCAGCGAGAGCTGGAGGGGTGCAACAGCTCGCCGTGTTGGCGGTTGACCCGTCCTCGCCCTTTACCGGTGGGGCCATCCTCGGGGACCGGGTGCGCATGCAGGGTCATGCTCTCGACGAAGGGGTGTACATCCGGTCGATGGCCTCGCGTGGGCACCTCGGCGGCCTGGCGTTGGCAGTTCCCGAGGCGATCCGGCTTGCGGCCGCTGTGGGTATGACACTCGTGGTGGTAGAGACCGTCGGAGTCGGCCAGGTGGAGGTGGACGTGGCCTCTGCCACCGACACCACTGTCGTGGTGGTCAACCCCAGGTGGGGCGACGCCGTACAGGCGAACAAGGCCGGGCTCCTCGAAGCGGCCGACATCTTCGTGGTCAACAAGGCCGACTTGCCCGGCGCGCGCGGTACTCACCGCGACCTCGAGCAGATGCTCGACCTCTCCCGGCCTGGCGGTTGGCGCCCGCCGGTGCTCGAGGCGGTGGCGATCAAGGGCGAGGGAGTCGATCTGCTCTGGGCAGAGGTCGAGCGACACCACGACTTCCTCGAGAGCTCGGGCGAGCTCGCCCGCCGGCATCGTGAACGCCTCGAGCGCGAATTCCGTGCGGTGCTGGTCGCGAGGATCGAGCGCGAAATCGGCGTGTTCTGCTCGGACGACACGTTTCGCACCCTGGCGGAGGCAGTGGCGGAGCACCGGATCGATCCTTATGAGGCGGCGGAGCAGCTCATCCGACAGGTGGGTGCCAACCGAGGCGACTGATCGGCCTGGAGCAGACGAAGGGAGAGAAATGCGAATCGGGATCCTGACTGGTGGGGGCGACTGCCCAGGGCTCAACGCGGCGATCCGCGCCGTGGTGCTCACGGCCCGGCTCACCCACGGCGACGACGTTGTCGGCTTTCACGACGGCTGGAAGGGCGTCCTCGAAGGCGACGTCAGTCCCCTGGAGGTCGAGCACTGTCGAGACCTGCTCTCCGTGGGCGGGACCATCCTCGGCACCTCGCGGACGAACCCGTTCGCCGAAGAGGGCGGCGCCGACAAGGCCGTGGCCAGCCTGGCCGAGCACGAGATCGACGCCCTCGTGACGATCGGTGGGGAGGACACACTGGGGGTCGCCAACCGGTTAGGCGTCTACGGCGTTCGCATCGTGGGTTTGCCCAAGACGATCGACAACGACCTGTCGGGCACCGAGGTCACCTTCGGATTCGACACAGCGGTCCAGACCGCCACCGAGGCGATCGACCGCCTGCGCACGACGGCCGAGTCGCACCACCGCGTCATCGTCTGCGAGGTGATGGGGCGCGACGCCGGGTGGATAGCCACGTACGCGGGAATGGCCGGGGGAGTGGCGGAGATCTTGGTGCCCGAGGTGCCTTTCGACCTCGGCGCGGTGTGTGAGCGGCTCCGCCGACGCCACGAAGGCGGCCAGTTCTCATCGATCGTCGTCGTGTCCGAAGGCGCGCTGCCTCACGAGGGCGAGGATCTCGACTCTGCGCGGCGCGCAGCGACCGGCGGGATCACCGACCAGTTCGGGCACGTGCGCCTTGGTGGGATCGGCACGTGGCTCGCGGACCAGGTCGAGAGGCACACCGGCTTCGAGGCGCGGGTGACGACGCTGGGGCACATCCAGCGCGGTGGCACACCCACGGCCTTCGACCGCGTGCTTGCGACTCGTTTCGGCATGGAGGCCGTGGGTGCCGTGCACGACGGGGACTTCGGCAAGATGGTGGCCTTGCGCGGCGAGAAGATCGTCAGGGTGCCCCTGTCAGAGGCGGTGTCCGTGTCCAAGACCGTCGACCTCGACCTGTACGGCCGGGTCGCAGGCGTCTTCCTCGGCTGATCCGGCCTCTTCGTGGGCTTGGCGTTCTTCGCGTCGGGACTCGCTTCGGGATCGCGCCATCAGGTCCCCACGGGGGCGGGATACAGCCTGCTGCTGCTCGCCCACGTTGCCTCGGCGGTGGTGGGGTTCGGCGCTCTCGGCGTCACCGGCGTTCAGGCGGCCAGGGCTCGCCAGGGACCGACCGGCTCTCACGCCGCCGCCGTGCGACGGTACTTCCATCCTGGCGTCAACTGGGCCGCCCGGGCTCTGTATCTGGTTCCTGTCTCCGGTTTCGGGTTTCTGGCCTACAGCGGCGGGGCCTTTGACGTCTCCGACGCGTTCGTGCTGAGTGGCCTCGGGATGTGGCTGGCCGCGGTGGCGACGGCAGAGGTGCTCGTGTGGCCTGCGGAGCGCAGGATCCAGCACGTCGTCACCCAGGACTGGCGAGGTGGTGAGGCCTTGGGACGCGACTGGGCAAGGGTGGTCGGCTCCACCTGGTTCTTGGCCTTTGTGTTGGTGGCCACGATCGTCGTCATGGTCGCCAAGCCGTGATCGAGCGCGCCGGTAGCGTGGTTCGAGTGAGGGCGTACCTGGATCACGCGGCCACTACGCCGATGCGGCCGCAGGCGGTCGCGGCGATGTCGGCGTTTCCCACCGAGTGCTTCGGCAACCCCTCGGGAAGCCATTCGGTCGCGCGAGCGGCGAGGCTCGCGCTCGACGAGGCGCGTGACTCAGTGGCGCGCGATCTTGGTTGTGATCCGGGGGAGGTCGTCTTCACTTCGGGAGGGACCGAGTCCGACAACCTCGCCGTCTCGGGCTCATATGCCGCCACGGGTGGTGAGGTCGTGTGCTCCGCCGTCGAGCACCATGCGGTGCTTCGCGCCTGTGAGTCCGTGGGAGGGACGACTGTGGCGGTCGACACTTCGGGCAAGCTCGAGATCGATGCTTTGGCCGACGCGTTGCACCACGGGGTGAGCCTGGTTTCGGTGATGCTGGCGAACAACGAGGTTGGCACCATCCAACCAATCGTCGAGGTGGCGGCCGTCGTGCGTGACCGGGCCCCCGGTGCGGCCCTCCACACCGATGCGGTAGCCGCGGTGGGATGGCTGGACGTGGTCGCCGCCGCCCGACCGACCGACCTCGTCTCGGTGAGCGCCCACAAGTTCGGGGGCCCCAAGGGTGTGGGCGCACTGGTGGTCCGAGACGGCGTGCGGATCGAACCGCGTATGCTCGGCGGGGAACAGGAACGTGGCCGGCGCGCCGGGACCCACGATGTGGCCGGCATCGTCGGGATGGCAGCAGCGCTGTCTGCTGCAACAGCCGAACGCGACGAGCAGGTGGCGCGCACGAGACGCCTTCGTGATCGACTGGCCGACGGCGTCCTCGCGGCAGTCGAAGGCGCCTCCGAGAGCGCGATCCATGCCGGTGCGCGCTGTGCGAGTGACAGGGATTGCAAGCTCGCGTCGAGCTTCCACGTTCGCTTCGACGGCGTCGACTCCGAGGAGCTGCTCTATCTGCTCGACGAGGCCGGGATATGCGCGTCCGCCGGCTCGGCTTGTGCCAGCGGTGCCCTCGAGCCCAGTCACGTGCTCCTCGCCATGGGCTTCACCCCCGCAGAAGCACGTTCGGCAGTACGGTTCTCCCTCGGCGCTACGACCACAGAAGCGGAGATCGATCACACCCTCGACGTGCTTCCGAAGCTTGTCGAGCAGCTTCGCTCTTAGGATGTTTCTGTGAAAGTCCTAGTCGCGATGTCGGGAGGAGTCGATTCCTCGGTGGCTGCCGCGCTCGTGAGCGAAGAAGGCCACGAAGTGGTGGGTGCCACCTTGAAGCTCNNCTCCGACAGCGGGTGCTGCTCGGTGGCCGATGTTGAGGACGCCCGACGCGTGGCAGACCAACTGGGCATCGTCCATCACGTCTTTAACTTCACCGACGCGTTCGAAGAAGCAGTGGTGAGGCCCTACGTGGACGACCACGCGGCGGGGCGCACCCCCAACCCGTGCATCGAGTGCAACCGGCGGGTGAAGTTCGGCGTACTGCTCGGACGCGCCCGGCGACTGGGTTTCGATCTGCTTGCCACCGGTCACCACGCCCGTGTGGCGCAATGGCCCACGGGCCGCCGGCTCTTGCGTGGCGCGGACAGCGCGAAGGACCAGTCCTACGTGCTCGCGATGCTGGGGAGCCGTCACCTCGAGCACCTGATCTTCCCCGTCGGCGCGTTGACCAAAGCCGAGGTGCGAGAACATGCGGCGCGCCTTGGGCTACGCACGGCGGGCAAGCCCGACAGCCAGGACGTGTGCTTCATACACTCGCAACCCGGACGCCGGGGGTTCCTGGCAGCCCGGACGGCGTTGCATCCCGGTGAGCTGGTGGACGCCCGGACCTCGATGGTCGTAGGCACCGTGCCAGCAGTGGAGTTGGTCACTCTCGGCCAGCGACGGGGCCTGGGGGCCGCCCGTGACGGCAAACGGCACTACGCGCTTTGCGTCGATGTGCGCGCCCGGCGCGTCGTGGTCGGCAGTCTCGATGCCGCAGTCGCCAGCGAGGTCCACGTGGAGGCGCCCACGTGGGTGGAGCGCCCTCTTCGCTGTGGCGAACAAGCCCTCGCCCAGACGAGCGCCCATGGCCGGCCGGCCTGGTGCACGTGGGCGGGTGGCTCGCTGCGCTTCGCCGAGCCGCAGAGGCTCGTAGCCCCGGGTCAGACGGTCGCCTTCTACGACGCTCAGTGCCCGGACGCGGTTGTCGGAGCCGCCGTCGCGACCTGACCGACGCATCGCAGCCTGCAGCGTCTTCTCGCCGTCGGCCGGTACGCTCCGGCTGATGGCCACGAGTGCGAGCCAGAGGGTCGAGGAGCTTCGCGCGCGGATCGCGTACCACGACCAGAAGTACTACGTCCAGGACTCCCCGGAGCTCTCGGACGCCGATTACGACGCACTGGTCGGCGAGCTTCGTGCGATCGAGGAGGAGCATCCCGACCTTTTGACCCCCGACTCGCCGACCCAGCGAGTCGGGGGCATCCCGTCGTTGCTCTTCACCCCGGTTACGCACCGGCTTGCGATGATGAGCCTCGACAATGCCTTTGACCTCGACGAGCTTCGGGCGTGGGTGGACCGTATCGCCAAGATCGACCCAGCGGTTCTCGGAGCGGAGTTCGCGTGCGAACTGAAGATCGACGGCATCGCCATGTCGCTCACGTACGAGAGCGGCGCCTTCGTGCGCGCGGCCACACGCGGCGACGGGTTCACCGGCGAGGACGTCACTTCGAACGTGGCCAGCGTCTCGACGGTGCCCAAGCGACTCAGATGGCCCGATCGCAACGGTCCTACGCCCGCGGTAATGGAGGTGCGTGGCGAGGTCTACATGCCCGTCTCGTCGTTCGAGGAGCTGAACCGCCGCCAGCTCGAGGCCGGTGAGAGGGCCTTCGCCAACCCTCGGAACTCTGCTGCGGGGTCGCTGCGTCAGAAGGACGCCCGGATCACAGCCAGCAGAGACTTGTCGTTCTGGGCATACCAGATCGGTGCGCGCGAAGGAGGCCCCGACCTGCACAGCCACAGCGAGGCGCTCGAGTTCCTTCGTGGTTGCGGGTTGCCTGTCAATCCCGAGGTCCGCACGGTCAAGGGGGTCGACGAGGTCTTCGCCTTCTGCTCGCACTGGCAGGAGCACCGCCACGACCTCGACTACGAGATCGACGGAGTGGTGGTCAAGGTCGACGACCTCACGTTGCAGCAGCGCCTGGGTGCCACCTCGCGCGCGCCGCGATGGGCGGTCGCCTTCAAGTTCCCCCCAGAGGAGCGCAACACCAAGTTGACTCACATCATGGTCTCGATCGGGCGCACGGGACGGGCAACGCCGTTCGCCATGCTCGAGCCGGTGTTCGTGGGAGGGTCCACTGTGGCGGTGGCCACCTTGCACAACGCAGACCAGGTCCGTCTGAAGGACGTCCGTCCCGGCGACACGGTGGTGGTGCGCAAGGCGGGCGACGTCATCCCCGAGGTGGTCGGCCCTGTGCTCTCGGCACGCCCTCGCGGGCTTCGCGCCTGGAAGTTCCCCACGAAGTGCCCGAGTTGCGGGGGGGAGCTCTTGCGCTTGCCCGGCGAGAGCGACACCTTCTGCACGAACCTCGAATGTCCCGCGCAACGGGTGCAGCGGATCGTGCACTTCGCCTCTCGCGCCGCGATGGACATCGAGGGACTCGGGGAGAAGAGAGTGGTGCAACTGGTCGGAGCCGGGCTGCTCACGGACCCCGGCGACATCTACGGGCTCGATCGCGCCCGGCTGGTCGAGCTCGAACGGATGGGCGAGCTGTCGGTCGACAACGTGCTTCGCTCTATCGAGCAGTCCAAGGACAGGCCCTTGAGCCGCCTGCTCGTGGGTCTCGGCATCAGGCATCTGGGTCCGACTGGCTGCAGGGCGCTGGCGCGCGAGTACCGATCCCTCGAGCAGATCATGGCAGGCTCAGTGGAGGAGCTGGCTGCCGTCGAGGGCATAGGGCCCGTGATCGCCGACAGCGTCGTCGAGTTCCTCTCGTCGCCGGGAAACCAAAGTGTCGTCGAGAGGTTGCGCTCTTTCGGAGTGAACATGACGGAGCCGGGTGCTCTCGCCGTCGCCGGCGGCGCGGCGCAAACCACCACCCCCGGCGTGCAGCTCGCCCAGACGCTCACCGGGCGTTCGGTCGTGGTGACCGGCACGCTCGACGGGTATTCGCGTGAGGAAGCCGAGGAGGCGATCATGGCGCACGGCGGCAGGTCCCCGGGCAGCGTCTCCTCGAGGACGTGGGCGGTGGTCGTCGGCTTCGAGCCGGGCATGGCGAAGGTGCGCAAGGCCGAGGAGCTGCAGGTTCCCGTCGTGGACGGTTCGCGCTTCGACGAGTTGCTCTTGACGGGCGAGCTGCCGGGCGACTGACGCCGCCCGTCCTCCGATTGGTGCCCGCGTGTCGGTAGCCTGGGCGTAAACCCATGTCCACGATGACCGATTCAATCGGACGTGTCCTCGCGGGCCGCTACAGGATCGAGTCCGCGCTGGGCACCGGTGCGTCCGCGCACGTCTTCTGCGCGTGGGACGTCACGCTTCGGCGTCAGGTCGCGATCAAGCTGCTGCACCCTGCGTTGGCCGTCGACGGAGCGTTCCTGCGCCGCTTTCGCTCGGAGGCGCAGTCGGCGGCCGCTCTCACCCACCCCCACGTGTTGTCCGTGTACGACTGGGGCGAGGACGGCAGTGGGCCGTTCCTGGTGCTCGAGTACCTCGGCGGCGGCTCGTTGCGTGACCTTCTCGACGGGGGGCGTCATCTCGACGTGGCGCAGGCTGTGGCGGTAGGGACCCAGGCCGCAGAGGGTCTCGCCTACGCGCACGGGCGAGGGTTCGTCCATCGTGACGTCAAGCCCGCGAACCTCCTCTTCGACGAGGAGGGTCGTCTTCGCATAGCGGACTTCGGCCTGGCACGGGCGCTCGCCGAGGCCGCTCTCACCGAGCCTGCCGGAGCCACCGTGGGAACCGCGCGCTACGCCGCTCCGGAGCAGGCCGTGGGCAACCTCGTCGACGGCCGAGCTGACGTCTACTCGCTTGCGCTCGTGCTCTACGAGGCGGTGACCGGCGTGGTGCCGTTCACGGCTGACACCACGATCAGCACGCTCATGGCAAGGGTCGGAGCGCGCCTGCCGGCTCACGACGCCCTAGGACCGCTTGGCCCTGTGCTCGAGGAGGCAGCGGCGCCGGAGGCGCAGGACAGGCTCGACGCCCCCCGACTTGCCCACCGGCTCTCCGAGCTGGCAAAGAGGCTTCCGGCACCCGAGCGCTTGCCGCTCACCGGCTCCGCCTCAAGCGGCGCGCGAGGACGAGGATCTGCTCCGGGCGCCGCCCGCACGGTCGACTCCGTCGACAGCACCGAGTACCCGATGCCGGACTCCGAGAGTTCCCAGGTGATGGCGATGGCGTCGGCGGTGGGAGTGGCCACCGAGTCCCATGAATCCGAATCCCATGAACCGGCGCGACCGGTAGCCCCGGCTCCGGCCGCCGGGACCAACGGCGTCCTGCCTCGACGACGGCGGTTGCGGGTCTTTGCGATCGTGGCGCTCGTCGTGGCACTCGTCGCCGGCGGGCTGGCCTTTGCCGCCATCCAGACGAAGTTCTTCACGCCGAGCCACCGCCTGCCGAACGTCGTGGACCTGACCGTGCGGCAGGCCTCGGCGAAGCTGCGGCCCGACCACCTTCACCTGCAGGTCGCGAGGCGGCGGTCGTCTGTGACCGTGGGAGCAGGCGCCATCATCCGCGAGATCCCAGCGGCGCGCACCTCTGTCAAGGAGGGGAGCGAGATTTCCGTGGTCGTGTCGTCGGGTCCGCCGCCGGTGTCCGTGCCGTCGCTTGCCGGCCTGACCGGTGGCTGTTCCACGGTGACCGCGAGGCTTGATGCCTCGCACCTCCGCCCTGATTGCACGTACGAGCATTCGACCCAGGTGACCAACGGTGGCGTGATCGACTGGAACCCGAAGACGCGCGCTCCGGAGTTCTCGACGGTGACGGTGGTGATATCCGAGGGGCCGCCGATCGTGACATACCCGTCGCTCTCGGGCATCACCACCTGCGAAGGCGTGACGAGCGCGTTCGCGGCGGTAGGGCTGACGGCGAGCTGCTCGTTGCAGTACAACTCCACGGTCTCCTCGGGAGGTGTCGTCTCCGAGGTCCCGCCGAATCAGGCTCCGCAGGGTTCGACGGTGACGGTGGCGTTGTCGAAGGGTCCTGCACCGGTCGCCGTCCCTTCCATCCCGGCCGACCGCAAGCTGACCGCCGAGATCAACGCGCTGCAGAACGCTGGCCTCGTGGCAGGCAACGTGTACGGTCCGGCGAACGGGCAGGTCTTCCAGACCAATCCCAGCCCGGGTCAGATGGTCCCCCCGGGCACCTCGGTCAACATCTATACGATCTAGTGATCGGTGGCAGTTCAGTGGCAGATTGCGAGCTGTGTGAGGCGGCCCGTTTCACCACGTGGTACCACGAGGACGAGGTCTGCTGGGTCGGCGATTGCGAGATCTGTGCCGTGCCGATGGTGGTCTGGCGCCACCACGGCGCAACACCACCAGTGGCCGACGTCGACCACATGATCTCCGAGCTCACCAAGGCCGCCGATGCGGTGCACGGGGTTGGGAAGTGGTCGGTCGACTCGGTGATGCGCCAGATCCCCGACCACTTCCATGCACACGCCCGTGGTCCGAATTGGTGGGAGCACCGGCTCGACCGTTTCGGTCGGAGGTGCCCGACGCCGTAGCGCGCTCGGAACCCCGCTTACTCGGTGATCTCGCGCAAACGCTTCGCCATTTGTTGCGATGACCCGTCTGGTGAGATGGCCTGAATCGCCATGAGCATCGCCATGTCGCCTTCGACCCGGATCTTGCCCGTGATGAACGCCTGCATCGCCACCTGGGGATCTCCGTCGACGAGGAGGGCTTTGGCTGTGAGGTAGTCGAGGCTGACCTTCAGGGCCGCGGGCTCGATGTGCCCGAGCTCGAGCTCGAGCGATCCGTCCATCGAGTCCACGTGGGCGTCGATCGCACCCTCCCCGAACGGCACCTCGGTGATCACCAGGTTCATCTTCACCCGGTGGGCGATGGCAGCCTCATGAGGATCGTGCTCCTCACGGATCTTGCGAGCCTCGCTCACCCACTCGTCGCTGAGGAAGGCATACGTCGCCATAGTCGATGCGCTCCTTGCCGCCGGCGGGTTCTGCTCTCGGCTGTCGCGGCGGGGCATTGCCGGACCGACAGAGCCAAGCCACCTTATCCCGAGCACAAGTGTGGTGTGTTCGCGCCTGGAGCTTTCGATGCCGAGGTGATTTCGCCGTAGCATGCCGAAGATGCCTGCACCGATCATGCCCGGGGCCGAGCCGTTCACGCGCGAGGGCGGACCGCGCGGAGTGCTCGTGCTCCACGGGTTCACCGGTAACCCCCACTCGATGCGGCCACTCGCCGAAGCGCTAGCAGATGCAGGGTTCACCGTGGAGCTCCCGCTGCTCCCCGGCCACGGCACCTCGGTCGAGGACATGCTCCCCACCCGCTGGTTCGACTACGCCGAGGCGGCCGAGGCCGCCTTCGACGGCCTGGTACAGCGCTGCGCGCAGGTCGCGCTCGTGGGGCTCTCGATGGGGGGAACCCTGGCCTGTTGGCTCGCCGAGAGCCATCGCGAGGTGATCGGTGTCGCCGTGGTGAACCCCTTCATCGACCCCCCCGCCGAGAGCTTTCGCGACGTACTGCGCGGCTTTCTCGATTCGGGCAGCGAGCTCGTCCCGGGAATCGGCTCCGACATCGCCAAGGAGGGCGTCGTCGAGCTCGCCTACGAGCACACGCCCGTCGCAGCGGCGCTCTCGTTCTTCGAGGGGGTCGACGAGGTCGCCGCGCAGCTGGCGAAGATCTCCTGCCCGGTGCTGCTTCTGTCGAGCAGGCAGGACCACGTGGTGCCATCGAGCTCGGGCGACCTGCTGGCTGCGAGCGTGTCGGGCCCGGTGGAGCGGGTGTGGCTGGAGCACAGCTACCACGTGGCGACCCTCGACCACGACGCGCCCGAGGTCGAGGCGCTCACGGTCGCCTTCGTGTGCAAGGTCTTCGGGGTGACAGTCGAGGCCCCTCCAGTCGACGAACCGGCGGAGAAGCGTCTATGAACGAGCACGGCTCAGCGCGCTCCGAGCGTCTCACCCGTGAGGACGCCGCCTACGTGGCGCGCCTCGCCCGCGTCGATCTCACAGAGGACGAGCTGGATCTCTACGCCGGGCAACTGGCCGCGGTATTGGACCACGCGGCACAGGTCGCGGCGATCGCCACGTCCGGCGTGGAGCCGACAGCCCACACGCTGCCTTTACGCAACGTGCTGCGCGATGACGTGGTCCGTCCCTCACTCGAGCGCGAGGAGGTGCTCGCCCAGGCGCCTCGAGCAGAAGACGGCCGTTTCTGGGTGCCGAGGATCCTGGGAGAGTCCCCTTGAACGCGTCAGAGCTCGCCGGACGTGTGCGCACGGGAGAGACACGTGCCGTCGATGTGCTTGAGCAGCACCTGCGAGCGATCGAGGAGTGCGACGGCGAGCTGCACGCGTTCTTGACGGTCCTCGGAGACACGGCGCGATCCGAGGCACGAGAGATCGATCGCCGCTTGGGCGCGGGCGAGGACCCCGGGCCACTCGCCGGGGTACCAGTCGCGGTGAAGGACAACCTATGTACGCGAGGGGTGCCCACGACCTGCGCCTCGCGGATCTTGGAAGGCTGGCTCCCCCCGTACGACGCCACGGTGGTGAAGCGCCTACGCGGCGCCGGGGCCGTCGTCGTGGGGAAGACGAATCTCGACGAGTTCGCCATGGGCTCGTCCACCGAGAACTCCGCTTTCGGACCCACTCGTAACCCGCACGATCCACGTCGTGTCCCCGGTGGGTCGAGCGGCGGTTCGGCCGCCGCGGTCGCCGCGGGCCTGGTCCCGATCGCTCTCGGCTCGGACACGGGCGGCTCCATCCGCCAGCCGGCCGCCCTGTGCGGAGTGGTGGGCTTGAAACCGACCTACGGGACCGTTTCGCGCTACGGGTTGGTGGCCTTTGCCAGTTCTTTGGACCAGGTCGGTCCGTTTGCACGCACGGTCGCCGACGCAGCGACCCTCTTCGACGTCATAAGCGGACACGATCCACTCGACTCCACCTCCCTGGAGAGGCCCAATCCGCTCGCACTGGCGCGCCTCGAAGAAGGAGTGGACGGCATGCGAGTGGGTGTCGTCGTCGAGTTGCTCGACGGCGCAGACGCTTCGGTAGTAAAGCGCGTGCACGAGGCGGCCGAGGCGCTCGCGGCGGCCGGCGCGAACGTCGAGGAGTGCTCGGTCCCCGAGGTCAGCTATGCCTTGCCCGCCTACTACCTGCTGGCCCCGGCGGAGGCCTCGTCGAACCTGGCCCGTTACGACGGGGTCCGTTACGGGCTTCGAGTGGACGCGTCCAGCGCCGAGGCGATGAACGGCGCCACGAGGGCTGTGGGCTTCGGGCCCGAGGTGAAGCGGCGGATCATGCTCGGCACCTACGTGCTCTCGGCGGGTTACTACGACGCGTACTACGGCCAGGCGCAGAAGGTCCGCACCCTGATCATCCGCGCCTTCGCACGAGCCTATGAGCAGGCGGACGTCCTGCTCGGCGCCACGACGCCCACCACCGCATTTGAGCTGGGATCGAAGGTGGACGATCCGCTCGCCATGTACCTCTCCGACGTGTGTACGGTCCCCACCAATCTCGCGGGGCATCCGGCCATCACCGTGCCTTTCGGCGTCGACGACCTCGCTCTGCCGGTAGGAGTGCAGCTGCTGGCACCAGCGCTGGGGGAGACGTCGATGTTCCAGGCGGCCGCCGTGATCGAAGGCGCGGCACCGGCTGGCGCGCTCCCGCAGATCTGCGCGCCCACGATCGGCGCGGGCCCGACCTCGACCCGGGGCGAACGATGAGCGTCGAGGCGTGGGAGCCGGTGGTGGGGCTCGAGGTGCACTGCGAGCTCAAGACGGCCACGAAGCTGTTCTGCGGGTGCCGCAACGCCTTCGGCGACGAGCCGAACACCAACATCTGCCCGGTCTGCCTGGGCCTCCCGGGATCCCTCCCGGTTCTGAACGTGAAGGCCGTGGAGCTGGCGATGTTCATAGGCAACGCCCTTCACTGCGAGATCCGGCCCTCGCTGTTCCACCGGAAAAACTACTTCTATCCCGACATGCCGAAGGACTACCAGATCAGCCAGTACGACGAGCCCATCAACGTAAACGGGTGGCTCGAGCTGCCGGACGGGCAACGGGTCGGGATCGTGCGAGCCCACATGGAGGAGGACACGGGCAAGACCTCGCACATGGGCGGGGGTGGCCGTATCCATGACGCGGACCATGCGCTCGTCGACTACAACCGCGCGGGGGTCCCCCTCGTCGAGATCGTCTCCGCGCCCGACATCCGCTCGGCTGCGCAGGCCCGCCGATATGTCGAGGAGCTGCGCGCGATCCTCATGGCGATCAGGGCCTCCGACGGGCGCATGGAGGAGGGTTCGCTTCGAGTCGACGCCAACGTGTCGGTGCGCGCCGGCAGAACCGACGAGCTCGGCACGCGATGCGAGGTCAAGAATTTGAACTCCTTGCGCTCTCTCGCCAGGGCCATCGAGCACGAGACCGAACGCCAGGTGTCGTTGCTCGAAGCCGGCGAGCCCGTCCTCCAACAGACCCGTCACTGGGACGAGCAGGCCCAGAAGACCGTGGCGCTGCGATCGAAGGAGGAGGCGTTCGACTACCGTTACTTCCCCGAGCCCGACCTGGTACTTGTGGCCCCCGGTCCCGACTGGCAGTATCAGGTCGCGCTCTGCCTTCCCCCCATGCCCGCAGAGCGCCGCGCCAAGCTCACCGAGCTGCTCGGAGCCGGCGGGCCGACTGCCGCACAGGTCGACCAGGTCGCCACGGTCGTGGCGCTCGGGCTCGACACGCTCGTCGTAGAGGCGGCCTCCTCGGGCATCGAGGTGCCACTCGCCCTTGCCCGTACGGCCAACGAGGCCGCTGCCGACGCCGACCGGGCGCGCGAGGTCGACCGTGCCGCCTACGGAACCCTGCTGCGAATGGAGCAGGAAGGCATGCTCACGCCCACTCAGGCCAAGGCCGTGCTCGCCGACCTCTTCGAGAACGGGGGCCACCCGGCGGACATCGCCAGGCGCAAAGGTTTCGAGGCACTCGGCGCCGGAACTGTGGTAGCGGCTGTCGCCGACGTTGTGTCCGCCCACCCCGAGGAGTGGGCACGCTACTGCCAGGGCGAGGACAAGCTCGTCGGCTTCTTCACGGGTCTTGTGATGCAAGCGACCGACAAGAAGGCAAATGGCAAGGAAGTCGCCGCCGAGCTGCGCCGCTTGCGCGGCTGACCCCGGTTGCCGCTACGCCGACGCCACCAGCGCCTAGCTCCCGCCACCTGGCTTTTCCACTCTGGCCTTCTCACACCCAAGACCGTCGGTCCTAACCTGGGGCGCCGATGACCGCAGACCACATCGCCTCTGAAGGTGTCCCGGGCCCGCACGGGATGAAGATCCGCAGCTGGGAGGTGACAGACGGCGCCACCCGTGCGCCGGCGCGAGCGATGCTGCGCGCGATCGGGATGACCGACGAGGACTGGGACAAGCCTCAGGTGGCGGTGGCCTCCTCGTGGAACGAGGTCACCCCCTGCAACATGTCCTTGGACCGCCTGGCCAAGCGCGCCAAGGAGGGCGTGTCCGAATCGGGTGGGTACCCGATCGAGTTCGTCACCATCGCCGTATCCGACGGCATCTCGATGGGCCACGAGGGGATGCGCGCGTCGCTCGTGTCGCGCGAGGTGATTTGCGACTCGATCGAGACGATGATGCACGCCGAGCGCTTCGACGCGATGGTCACCCTCGCCGGCTGTGACAAGTCCCTCCCGGGAATGCTCATGGCCGCCGCCCGGCTCGACCTGCCCTCGGTGTTCCTCTACGGAGGCACCATCCTTCCCGGCCACCTAGGGGAGGAGGCTCTCGATATCGTGAGCGTCTTCGAGGCGGTGGGCGCGCATGCCACGGGCGCCCTGTCCGACGCGGAGCTCTCGCTGATCGAGCACAACGCGTGCCCGAGCGCAGGGTCGTGCGCGGGGATGTTCACTGCCAACACGATGGCCTCTGTGGCCGAAGCCCTGGGCATGTCGCTTCCGGGCTCGGCATCGCCCCCTGCCGTCGACGGGCGGCGGGACGGGTTCGCCCAGGAGTCCGGTCGCGCCGTGGTGGAGCTGTTGCGCTCAGGAACCCGCCCGCGTCAGGTCATGACACGTGAGGCCTTCGAGAACGCGATCGCNNTGCTGCACCTGCTGGCCATCGCAAACGAGGCGCGCGTCGAGCTGTCCCTCGACGACTTCAACCGCGTTGCAAAGAGAGTGCCCCATATCGCCGATACCAAGCCCCACGGCCGCTACCACATGAGCGACGTCGACCGGGTTGGGGGCATCCCGGTGGTCATGCGAGAGCTGCTCGATGCGGGGCTTCTCCACGGCGAGTGCCTGACGGTGAGCGGGAGAAGCGTCGCAGAGAACCTCGCCTCGATCGACCCCCCGGCTCCGGACGGCGAGGTCGTCCACCGGTTGTCCGACCCGATCCACGCCGGGGGCGGCATAGTCGTGCTCAGGGGATCGCTTGCCCCGAACGGCTCGGTGGTGAAGGTGGCGGGACTCGACGAAGAGCGCTTCGAAGGCGCCGCGCGCGTCTTCGACGGGGAGCAGGGGGCGCTCGACGCCATCCTGGCGGGCAGCATCGATCCGGGCACAGTGGTCGTCATCCGCTACGAAGGCCCNNGCCGGGCATGCGCGAGATGCTGGCGGTGACCGGCGCCATGAAGGGCGCCGGGCGTGGAGCTGACTGTGCGCTCGTGACCGACGGGCGCTTCTCGGGGGGCACGCATGGCCTGTGCGTGGGCCACGTCGCCCCCGAGGCCGTCGACGCCGGGCCCATAGCGTTCGTGGCGGACGGCGACCGCATTGTCATCGACGTTCCCGCGAAGCGCATCGACATACAGGTCGCAGACGCCGAGTTGTCGCGACGTCGCGGGTCGTGGAAGGCCCCCGAGCCCCGCTACGCGACGGGAGTTCTCGCCAAGTACGCGCGTCTCGTCACCGGTGCCGAGCGCGGAGCCGTTACCGAGCCCTGACTGAGCGGTTAGGCGGGCGGACGCCGACCGGCGCGCGACCAAAGCCACCAGTTGTTCGACCTGGCGGCCGATCGACACGCCGTGTCGGGTCGTGCGCGCAAGCTTCTATGCGGGAGAGCTCGTCTCGATGACGGCGAATACGGTGCCGGCGGGGTCGCTGAGCACGCCGAAGCGTCCAGGTGGGATGTCGGTCGCCGGGACCAGGGTGGTGGCCCCGAGACCGGCGGCCTTCGAGAGCGTGGCGTCGCAGTTCTCCACGGCGAAGTACACGAGCCAGTACGCCGGAACCTCGGCCGGCACCATGGTGGGCATCGCCATCATCCCGGCGACCGGGGCATCTCCGAGCTTCCACTCCGTGTAGGTCGAGCCGTTCATCTCCATGTCGTTGGGCTGCCAGCCGAACACATCGGTGTAGAAGGACTTCGCCGCGGGGATGTCACGGGTGTCCAGCTCGTTCCAGCAGAACGTCCCCGGTTCGTTGGCGAGCTCGGCCCCCTTGTGCGCCTTCGGCTGCCAGACGGCGAGAGCAGCACCCGTCGGGTCGGCAAACACGGCCATACGCCCGAGGTCCATCACGTCCATGGGCTCGACGAACACCATGGCCCCCGCCTTCTTTGCCAAGTCGACGGTGGCGTCCGCGTCGTCGACTCCGACGTAGGTGGTCCACGCGGGAGGCTGGCCGTCCATCATCATCGGTGAGCTGCCGGCCACCATCTTGCCCTGCTTGCGGAACACGACGTAGTGCCCGGTATCGGGCCCCTGGTCGTCGGCCTCCCAGCCGAAGAGCGTCGCGTAGAAGGCGTTCGAGGCGGCCGGATCGGGGCTGGCCAAGTCGACCCACGCCGGGGTGCCGGCGGGGTAAGAGCTGAATTCGGACATGTGCGTTCCTCCTGCTCTTCTCCGTGCGCTTCGCACGGTGGTCCTCCATGTGGACTGCACTTGGTCCCGCCGGGGGCTGCTCGTCCGCCCGGTTCCCTGTCCTTCAGAGGGCGCGAGAGTAGCCAAGATCCTCACCTGCGCGCTCGCGCAACCTCGATCGCCCGATCCGCCTGGCCATTGCGTCCGCCGGCGTGGGTCAGGCCCGGGTCGCGCGCCAGCAGAACGTCACGTAAGGGACCTCGATCGTCGCCCTGCCGGCGAGCTCGGGGTGAACACGCGCGAACCGAGCGACACGCTTGAGCAAGGCTGCGCGCTCGTCGTCGCGGAGCACCTGGACGTGACTGCGCGAGACGACCAAGTCGACCAGGTCCTCCGGCACGAGCTGTTGCGCGAAAGGGAAATCGGTCGAAGTGGCCTCGATGAAAGGGGCATCCTCGGGAAGCATGACGCGAGGGGTCTGCCGTGGAGGTCCTCGCCGCCGAGGACGGCGCGCAGCTCCGCCATCCACGGGACTCGCTCGTCGCGCAGGTTCCAAAGCAGACCGAGCACGTCGCGGCTGTGGAGCACGCGCGCAACCTCCGCGGCGGCAGGTTCGAGGTCGACCAAATGCCACATCTGCCCACCCACCACGGCGTCGGCCTCGGCGACGGCCCCGAACGATCTCGCGCGCCGGGCTTGCATGTCGCCGCCGCCGGGCTGGCCCCGCTGACCGAGTTCAGGACCCGGTGCCAATCATCTCATCGCTTCGAGAATCCTTCGAGATCCCTTCGAGCAGGCGAATGCATCCACGTCGATCAAGCTATCTGTGAGGTGTCCATTTCCTGCCTCCTACGCTCTTGCCGAGGCCCTTCTGCGTGCGTGGGCCCTTGCCCGATGACCGCAGGCGTGCCAGACTGTCGGGTGATGAGACGGCCCGCCACGATCCTCACCCTCGTAGTACTGACCTAGCGCACGCCGCCGCGCCCACGGCTCCGTGCGCTTTACGACCTCCCAGCCGGGAGGTCGTTTCAATTCCAAGTTCAATTCGAGAAAGCCAAACGACAAATGCAACTGACAGGGGCCCAGGCCCTAATCAAGAGTCTGGAGATGAAGGACGTGGAGGTGATCTTCGGCCTGCCCGGCGGGGCGATCCTCCCCGTCTACGACCCGATCCTCGACTCGCCGATCCGCCACATCCTCGTGCGCCACGAGCAGGGGGCGGGGCACATGGCAGAGGGCTACGCGCACGTGACCGGACGCCCAGGTGTGGCGATGGTCACCTCGGGGCCCGGAGCCACGAACATCGTCACCCCTCTCGCAGACGCTGCCATGGACTCGATACCGATCGTCGTGATCACCGGCCAGGTGGCCACCGGATCGATCGGCACCGACGCCTTCCAGGAATGCCCGATCACCGGCGTGACGATGGACGTGACGAAGCACAACTGGCTCGTCACCGACGCCCAGGACATCCCGAGGGTCGTGGCCGAGGCCTTCGAGGTGGCGTCCACGGGTCGGCCCGGGCCCGTGCTGATCGATGTGCCGAAGGACGTGTCCAACGCGCAGATGGACTGGTACTGGCCGTCCTCGGTGTCCGAGCTCGACCTCCCGGGCTACCATCCGGCGACCGAGGGTGATCCCCGTGCGGTGCGCGAGGCGGCGAAGCTGATCCTCTGCGCCAGCCGGCCGGTCATCTACGCGGGCGGAGGGGTCCTGAAGGCGCATGCCGCGGACGAGCTCAAGGAGCTCGCCGAGCGCACCGGGATCCCGGTCGTCACCACGTTGATGGCGCGCGGAGCCTTCCCCGACTCGCACCCACTCGCCCTCGGCATGCCCGGGATGCATGGCAACTACACGGCGGTCACCGCCATGCAACGCGCCGACTTGCTCGTGGCCCTGGGAGCACGCTTCGACGACCGGGTGACCGGGAAGGTCTCCGCGTTCGCCCCCGAGGCGAAGGTCATCCACGTCGACGTGGACCCCGCGGAGCTGGGGAAGGTTCGCCAAGCGGAGGTCCAGATAGTAGGCGACGCCCGCAGGGTGATCGGAGAGCTCCTGCGGTCGCTCGCGGCGCTCGGGCTCTGCGAGCCGACCACCGGGGAAGCTGCCGTGGTGGCGGGTCGAAGCGGCCGCGGTGCAGGTGCCGCTCCTGACAGCCCCGCCTCGGCTCGTCCCGACCTCGGGCCCTGGATGGCACAGATCCGAGCGTGGCAGAAGCAGTTCCCTCTTACCTACCGCCAGGAGGAGGGCGGGGCGCTCAAGCCCCAGTACGTCGTCGAGGTGCTTCGGGACATGACCCCCGACGACACGATCGTGGTCGCCGGCGTTGGTCAGCACCAGATGTGGGCGTCGCAGTACTGGCGATTCGACTACCCCTACACCTGGGTCAACTCCGGTGGGGCCGGGACCATGGGGTTCGCAGTGCCGGCCTCCATCGGGGCGAAGGTGGGACGGCCGGGGAAGATGGTGTGGGCGATCGACGGCGACGGTTGCTTCCAGATGACCGCACAGGAGCTCGTCACCGCCTCGGCCGAGCGCATCCCGGTGAAGGTCGCCATCTTGAACAACGCCTACCTTGGGATGGTCCGCCAATGGCAGGAGCTCTTCTACGAGGAGCGCTACTCCGAGGTGTACCTGTCGCCGGACCTGCCGGACTACGTGAAGTGGGCCGAGGCGATGGGGGCGGTGGGGGTCCGCGTGGAGAGCGCCGAGGAGGTCGCCCCCGCCATAGAGAAGGCGAACGGTGTCGACGACCGACCTGTGGTTATGGACTTCCGTACCGACGCCTTCGAGAAGGTGTACCCGATGGTCCCCGCGGGGGCGTCGAACGACGACATCATCGTGGGCCCGGCGCAAGGCGAGGGCGGCAGATGAAGGCGCCGGTGCGACACCACATCGTCTCGGCCCGAGTGGAGAACAAGGCCGGGGTGCTGGTGCGGGTGTCGGGGTTGTTCAGCCGTCGTGGGTTCAACATCTACTCGTTGGCGGTCGCCCCCACCCACGACGAGCGCTTCAGCCGCATCACGATCGTGGTGGACGTGGAGTCCGCGCCCCTCGAGCAGATCGTGCGCCAGCTCGACAAGTTGGTGAACGTGGTCGAGATAGCCGAGCTGGCTCCCGAGGAGGCGACCGAGCGCGAACTGCTGCTCGCCACTGTGCGCGCAGCGCCGGCCGATAGGGGCCAGGTCATCGCGCTCGTAGGCGTGTTCGAGGGCACGATCGTGGACGTCGGGCTCGACGCGATGACCGTCCTGCTGGCCGGCTCCCCGAGCAAGATCGACGACTTCGAGGCGCTGATCCGGCCCTTCGGCATCATCGAGCTCCAGCGGACGGGCCGGGTGGCGCTGCCTAAGCTGGCACGCCGGGCGGCTCGGCTGCGGGCGGTGCCGAGCGGCGAGAGCCACGAGGTGAGCTGACCTACGGGCAACCGAGTTGATCGCCGGCAACGAGAGAGGAAGCGCTGAGATGGCCGAGCTGTACTACGAGTCCGATGCAGACGCGACCCTGATACAGGGCCGCAAGGTGGCGATCATCGGCTACGGGTCCCAAGGGCACGCGCACGCGCTGAACCTGGCGGACTCCGAGGTGGACGTTCGCGTCGGGCTCCGCTCGGGGTCCGCGTCGACGAAGAAGGCACAGTCGGCCGGGCTGCGGGTGCTGCCTGTCGCAGACGCGGCGACCGAGGCCGACCTCATCATGTTGCTGTTGCCGGACACCGAGCAGAAGGCCGTCTACGATGCCGAGATCGCTCCGGCACTGCGCCGGGGGGATGCACTGTTCTTCGCGCACGGGTTCAACATCCGCTTCGGCCAGATCGTGCCGCCTCCGGGCGTCGACGTGGCCATGGTAGCTCCGAAGGGCCCCGGGCACCTGGTGCGACGCACATTCACCGAGGGCGCCGGTGTCCCGTCGCTCGTGGCCGTCTCCCAGGACGCCTCCGGCAAGGCGCACGAGCTTGCGCTCTCGTACGCGCACGCGCTGGGCGCGACGCGAGCGGGAGTGCTCGACACGACGTTCGAGGAGGAGACCGAGACCGACCTTTTCGGCGAGCAGGTGGTGCTCTGTGGCGGTATGACCTCACTGGTGCAGGCCGGTTTCGAGACCCTCGTGGAAGCGGGCTACCAGCCCGAGTCGGCTTACTTCGAGTGCCTGCACGAGCTGAAGCTCATCGTCGACCTCATGTACGAGCAGGGCATAGCCGGGATGCGGTACTCGATATCGGACACAGCCGAGTACGGGGACTTGACCCGGGGGCCGCGCATCATCGACAGCCGCGTGCGCGAGACGATGCGTCGGGTCCTCGACGACATCCGCTCGGGAGCATTTGCAGAGGAGTGGATCGCGGAGAACCGCTCCGGCCGCAAGCACTTCGACGAGCTTCGCGCCAAGGGCGCCGCCCACTCGATCGAGAAGGTGGGAGCCGAGCTCAGGGCGATGATGCCGTTCGTCTCCGCAGGGCGCGAGCGCGTCCAAGACGTCTCGGGTGGCTGAGTCCCCGAGCTTCGCCGCTCTGCCGCTCGAGGCACTCTGCGACGCTGCGCTCGGGCGAGCACGAGAGCTCGGGGCCAACGATGCCGAGGTGCGCGTCGAGCGTATCCGCTCCCAGCTCGTGGCGCTTCGCGACGCGATGGTGGAGACCACCGTCGACGACACCGAGCTCGCAGTGGGCTTGAGGGTGCTTCGACGGGGCTCGCAGGGCTTCGCAGCCACGGTCGAGCTCACCGAAGAGGCGGCGGCCCGCCTGGCAGACGAGGCCTGCGCGATCGCAGAGGCGACCTCCTCGGCGCTGGCGGTGCCCGTGGTGCTCGCAGAGGAGCCCGTGCACGGTCCTGACGTCTGGAGCTCGATGTACGAGGTCGACCCGGTGGAGGTGCCACTGGCGGACAAGGTGGCGCTGCTCGAGGATTGGAGCAGGCGCCTGCTCGCAGCCCCAGGGGTCGATCACGCCGAGGCCGCTGTGCTCGCGGTGACAGAGGACAAGCACTTCTCGAGCCTCGCGGGCACCGTCATCACCCAGCGCCGGGTGCGCCTGCGTCCCGTCTTCGAGGCGTTCGCGGTCGATTCAGAGACGGGCTCTTTCGAGTCGATGCGAAGCCTCGCCCCGCCGGCGGGGCGAGNNTGTGGCTCACGATCCACGAGTCGGTCGGCCACGCCACTGAGCTCGACCGTGCTCTCGGCTACGAGGCCGCATACGCCGGCACCTCCTTCGCCACCTTCGACAAGCTGGGCAGCTTGCGTTATGGCTCGCCGGTCATGCACGTGACGGGTGACCGGACAGTCCCTCACGGGCTGGCGACTGTCGGCTACGACGACGAGGGAGTCGAAGCCCAGTCCTTCGACATAGTGCGCGATGGGGTACTCGTTGGTTACCAGCTCGACCGTCGCATGGCGGCGGAGAACGGGCTCGGGCGTTCCAACGGCTGCGCGTTCGCCGACTCGCCTATGCACGTGCCGATCCAGCGCATGGCGAACGTGTCGCTCGAGCCGGCTGCGGGTGAGGGACCGCGCACTGAGGAGCTCGTCTCGGGGGTAGAGCGCGGGATCTACGTGGTCGGGGACAAGAGCTGGTCCATCGACATGCAGCGCTACAATTTCCAGTTCACCGGCCAGCGCTTCTACCTAATAGACAGGGGCCGGCTTGCCGGGCAGCTTCGCGACGTGGCCTACCAGGCGCGCACCACCGACTTCTGGGGGTCCATGGAGGCGGTCGGGGGCAGCTCCACCTTCGTCCTCGGCGGAGCGTTCAACTGTGGAAAGGGCCAGCCCGGCCAGGTGGCGCCGGTGAGCCACGGTTGTCCGTCTGCGCTGTTTCGCGCCGTGCGCGTGTTGAACACCAGGGCCGAGGCCGGGCTCTGAGCCATGAGACAAGACGGGCGCCTCCCGCCGCCCCAGGAGGTCGTCGAGCGCGCACTCGCCGTGTCGCGCGCGACACAAGGCTGCGTTGTCATCGTGTCCGACACGAGCGAGGCCGACGTCCGCTTCGCCAGGAACACGACGACCACGAACGGCACACGCAGGGAACGGCACGTGAGTGTGGCCAGCTTCGTGGGATCGGGCGACGGGGTCGGCGTGGGCGTCGCGAGCCGAAGCGGCGTCGGCGACGCTTCGGAGATCGACAAGCTCGTGTCGGCGAGCGAAGCCGACGCGAAGCGCGCTCGCGCGGCCGAGGACGAAGCGCCTCTTGTCGTACCCAGTGAGGTCGATCCGAGTTTCACCGAGCCGACCGTCGAGACCGGTGCGCCGGTTCTCGCAGAGGTCGTCGGCGGGTTGGCCGGCGCGTTCGAGCGTGCCCGGGCGGCGGGCCGGGTCCTCGCCGGGTTTGCCACCCACCAGGTCTCCACCGTCTACCTGGGGTCGTCGACCGGCCTGCGTCGTCGCCACGTGCAGCCAGGAGGCACCCTCGAGCTCGTGGCAAGAAGCGACGACGGAACGCGCTCGGCCTGGACGGGGGCGGGGTCGGCGTGGTTCGACGACGTAGACCTCCTGGCCCTCGAGGAGCGCCTGGTGCGCAGGCTCTCGTGGGCGCAGAGGCGCATCGAGCTCCCGGCCGGGCGCTACGAGACGATCCTGCCTCCCGACGCGGCGGCGGACCTGGTCGTGACGCTGTCGGAGGCGATGTCGGGACGCGACGCCGAGGACGCCAGGAGTGTGTTCTCTGCGCCCGCTGGCGCCACCAAGGTGGGCGAGACCCTGTCGTCGCTGCCGTTCGAGCTTCGCGGCGACCCGCACGAGCCGGGGCTGCAGTGCGCGCCGTTCGTGATCGCCCCGGCGTCCTCGGCCGACGTCTCGGTCTTCGACAACGGCGCCGAGATTGGGCGCACCATCTGGATCGAAGCCGGCCGCCTGGCGCGGCTTCAGTACCACCGGTCGGCTGCGCAGCGCTCGGGTGTCGCACCGGCCTTCGCGGTGGACAACCTCACCTTGGAGCTCCCCGGCGCCTCGGGCGGCCTCGACGACCTCGTGGCTCGCACCGACCGGGCGCTGCTTCTCACCTGCCTGTGGTACATCCGCGAGGTGGACCCTCATACGCTTCTTCTCACCGGGCTCACGCGTGACGGGGTCTACCTGGTCGAGCACGGCGAGGTCACGGGCGCGGTGAATAACTTCCGGTTCAACGAGAGTCCCGTCGAAGTACTCGCGCGCACGGTCGAGGCGGGCGGCTCCGAGCGCGCGCTCAGCCGCGAGTGGGGGGAGTGGATGGCGCGCACGGCGATGCCGGCGCTGCGGGTGGAGGGCTTCAACATGAGCTCGGTGAGTCCCGCCATCTAAGCGAATCGCAACAGATGAGACAAAGTGAGCCGGCTCTGCGGTTTTCCAGTCAGCTGCCGAGCGCGCCGACCACGTGGTTGACGCACGCGCACAGGGCGGCGACGTCCTCCGGCTCGATGGCGGGGAACATGGCGATGCGCAGCTGGTTGCGCCCGAGCTTCCTGTAGGGCTCGGTGTCCACGATCCCGTTCGCGCGCAGCACCTTCGCCACCTGGGCTGCGTCCACTTCGTCTACGAAGTCGATCGTCCCGACGACGTGGCTTCGCTGCGAGGGCTTCTGCACGAAGGGCGTGGCGAAGTCGGACTGCTCTGCCCAGGTGTAGAGGATCTCGGCCGAGCGGTCGCAGCGGCTGGCCGTCCACTCGAGCCCGCCGTTTCGGAGCATCCACTCGACCTGCTCGGCGAACATGAAGAGGGTCGCCAGCGCCGGCGTGTTGTAGGTCTGGTCGAGGTGGGAGTTGTCCAAGGCGATCTTCAGGTCCAAGGAGGCCGGAACGAACCGTTGCGAGGACTTGATGTGCTCGACGCGTGTGACGGCCGCCGGGGACAGAAGCGCCGCCCACAGCCCGCCGTCGGCGGCGAAGCACTTCTGCGGAGCGAAGTAGTACGCGTCGAA
>PLIG01000197.1 GCA_003139255.1 Acidimicrobiaceae bacterium
AAGCGGACCACGAAGAAGCGGGCTCCGGCACGCAAGCGGGCTGCGAAGAAGGCTGCGGCACCGGCGGTTCCGGCGAAGCGCGTCGCTTCGCGTCGCGTCACCCGGCGCGCACTTGTTCGCACGACGACCAGGCGGCGCACGGCCAAGTAGGCAACTTCAGGGGTACCGGAGGGTCCGGCACCGCACGACGAGAATGCACGAGGGGCCTGCGGGCTCCTCGTGCGCGTCGAGGGTGCTCGGCCTATGCGTGCATGCTCTTAGATGAGGCGTGCGAGACCCGCGGGGATGTCCGACGGGACGTCGACGTCCCATGCAAGATCGGGTTCGCGAACCACCCGGACCGGCAATCCGAGCCTTTCGGCCTCGGCACGGTGGCGCGCGAAGGACCCCTGGCCATAGCCAAAGCGGAAGCACGAGTCCGCAGGAAGGCACAAGACGTTCGTGCCGTCCTGTCGTCGGTCCGGCACTAGGGTCACGCCGCTGAACCCGACCAGTTGCGCGAGCCCGTGCGCGAACGGCAGATCCGCATGGGCGACCAAGATCTCGCTCGCTCCTGCTCGAGCGAGCTTCGCCACCCCGATCTCTACCGCTCCGTTCAGGCCTCGTCCGGGCTCGGTCAGCACCATCGCCGAGTGCTCTCTCGCCCACTCGGCCACCTCCTCGTCGTCGCAGACGACGGCCACCGGGAGCGGGAAGGCTGCGGCGAGGACGTGACCGGCCATCACCTTTGCGAGCTCGGCACGTCGTGCGGAATCCAGTGACTGCGCAAGGCGCGCCTTGGCGTGAGCGAAGGCCTTGACCGGCACGAGGACCACGCTGCTGCTCAAGGAGGGCAGGGGCTCTGCCGCGCTCACATCCGTGAGTGTAAGCGGACACCGGGGAATTTCGTTTCGCCCCCGGCCACGCCGGTGTTCGAGAGACGCCTGGGATCTCTCAGGGCTCAGGGGCCCGGAAGGTCGCGATGGCGAAGGGCCGCAAAGAGAAGGACCCGTCGAAGGAAGAGACGGTCCTTCCCCCCAGGTCGACCAGCCAGCCGGAGCGGTCTGGCACCCGGACCATTGTCTGGTGGTCGGTGGGGTTGAACACGCGGACCTCTAGGACGCCCGCCACTCGGCGCACGGCGGACACCTCTGCGCCCTCGACCTCGAGCGCGCTGCCCGTGGCCTTGCGCCATCCACCACCTGGTGCGTGCACGACCTCGAGGGGCAGGAGGACCTTGTCGGCCATGGAGTAGGGGTCATCGCAGGACGTGCACACGGCGTAACGCACCTCGATCTTGCGTCCTTGGAGCTGCAGCCCTTCGACGGCAGTGATCGGACCGGCGGGCAGCGGCCGGTACGCCATGCCCAGACGCGAGAGCATGCCGGTGGAGCGCAGGAGCGTGAGAGCGAGGGTGTCGGCGCGCCGGCAGCCGTCCAGCTCCTCGAAGTCGACCAGCTCGTACTCCATGAGACCGTCGTGGACGACGGTCAGGCCTCCGGCGCTCACGAATCGCCTGGAGCTGAATGTGGGCAGTCCTCGCTCTTCGGGCCGCCCCTCGGCCTCCAGCGCGCGCTCTACGACCGCGAACGCGCTCTCTGCCTCAGAGCACGTGGCCGGGCTCGGCAGGGGCAGGTGCACACGCAGGCGATGGTCGCGCGACGGGTTCACGAAGCTGGTCGACACCCGCACGACTGGTTCGTCGGCGCGTAACTCGAGAGTGGTGGAGATCTCCACGGTGCGTTCACCGCATCGTGCACGTGTGGTGTCGTCGACTCGCTCAGGCCACGTAAAGCGCGAGACGACAAGCACGCGGGCCCGCACCGGCCCCCTCTCGGTGACCGTCACGCTCACGCTGTCGGGTGTCTCGACGAGGCGATCAGAGAGGGGGGGCGAGTAGTTGTAGGAGTCTCCATGGTCGCCTCCGTCCACCAACCTGCCGAAGCCGCGCAGGCCGTCCACGGCGAAGGTGCCGTCGGAGGGGTCCACCTCCACGGCCACGAGACCGTTTCGGATCACCACGGTCGTTGATCCGGTGGTGGGCACCGGAGCTTCATCGATCGTCACTGGGTGCGACAACGTGGCAGGGACGCCTGGCTCCCACCCCAGTCCAGGCACCCGCGCAACACGGACGAGCACGCGCTGTGTGGGGGGCTGGTCGAGGCGCACCCGAACCACCGAGTCCGGTCGTGCTCCGAGTCTCGTGTAGAGGTCCTGCTTGATCGTGGAGACCGGTACGTCGAAGCGCTCCTCGGTGCCGAAGGCGATCGTGATGTCGATCCCTGTGTCGTCCTCTGAGACGTCGATGCCGTCGATCCAGGTGTGGGTGTCGATCCGGCTCCCGTCGGGGAGCATGCCGAGGATGGTCCGCACCGTAGGGGCGTCGAGGGTCAAGGTGCCGAGCCCGCGCGGTATCCCGAAAGCGCCGGGCTCCTCCGGTAGCGGCTGTGTGTGCGGGGGCGGAGTCTCGCCGCGCACCGCGATCTCCACCACGCCGCCTCGTGGGTGCGACGAAGGGTTCACGACGACCACGCCTGGTTCGGCCAGCGACCGGGAGAACGCCTTGAGAGCCTGCTCAGCCAGACCGTCGCCGATCTGGCGGGCCTCGGCGTAGCGTTCGAGAACGGCATCTGTGACGTCGTCCACCGAGCAGGCGCAGACGGAGTCGTGGGCGGCGTTGCGTACCACCTGGGTCCAGGCCAACTCGAGCAGCCGGCCGGGCCACTGCTGTGGGGGGAGGAACAGCGCACAAAGCGGCTCGGCGCGCCTCTCGAGAGAGCGCTCGGCCGCGGCCGCACGTCGCTTGACGTCGACCCGGTTCGACGTCACTCCCATGAGCACGTTGGCCCTCGCCCCCGAGCGGAGCTCCCCCTTCCATCGAGGCAGTCCCTCGTTCGTGGCGCGCTCGAGGTAGGCGGCGAGGGAAGTGACCTCGAGGACGTAGTACTCCTGGAGGTCGTTCGCCTCGGCGACCACCCGGCCGAGCCACGGCTGAGGCTCTTGATGGTCCGTGCCGTTCATGAACAGCATCCCGTCGAGCAAGAAGCTCGAGACCTCCTTCTCGTGGTCCGATATTCGTCGCAGGAGCGCCTTCGCGTCGTCGGGGACGGAGGCCCCGTTCCCGTACCCGTCGACCAGGTACTCGGCTCTCACGCAGGAGGTGTCGGGCGCCTCCCAGTGAAACGCGCTCCGGTCGATGACGGAGGGGACTCCCCGCCATACCACCGCGTGCTCGAACCCGGCCAGACGAAGCAGCTGCGGCATCTGGGCCACATGGCCGAACATGTCCGGCAGGTAACCGACCTCCATCACCGCGCCGAAGGCCGCGCCCCTGGCCATCCCCATCTGCAAGTCCCTGATGATCGTCTCGCCGGAGACCAGGAACTCGTCCATGAGGGTGTACCAAGGGCCCATCGTGAGACGGCCTGCCACAGCGAGAGCCCGGATGCGATCCTCGGCCTCCGGACGCACCTCGAGGTAGTCGTCGACGAGCGCCATCTGGCCGTCCAACAGGAAAGTCGAGTACGAGGGGTCGTGCTCGAGCAGTTCCAAGAGGCCGTCGATCAGGTGGACCAGGCGTAGGCGGAAGCTCTGGAAGGGCTCGTACCACTCGCGGTCCCAGTGCGTGTGCGCAACGATGGACACGCGCCGCTGGCTCATGTGACGAGGCTATAGGTTGGGCTGGTGCGCATCGTCTTCGGCACCGACTCCGACAGCGCGCTGACGAGAGCGGTGCTAGTTGCTCTACAAGGGCGTGGACACGAAGTGAAGCAGGTGGCCACAGGGGAGGAGTGGCCGGAGGTCGGCCGCGCCGTGGCACGGGCCGTGGTGTCAGGCGAAGCCGAACGGGGAGTGGTGTGCTGCTGGACCGGCACCGGGGTGGCCATTGCCGCCAACAAGGTCGCCGGTGCGCGCGCCGCGCTGTGCACCGACGCTGTGACTGCTGAGGGAGCCAGGCGGTGGAACGACGCGAACGTCCTTGCCTTCGGGCTTCGGCTCACCTCCGAGGACGTTGCGCGTGAGATGCTCGACGCGTTCTTGTCGACGGAGCCCGATGAGTCCGAGCGTGCCGCGATCTCGCGTGTCGAGGCTTAGTCAGAGCTAGCGTGCGGCGATGGCCACCTCGCGACCGACGTCATGACGCGCGCGGTGGTTCGGTCACGCGATCGTGGATCGAATGTCACTGAGACAGGGCCCCGCCAGACGAAGGACGCGACGCGGCACGCGTCCAGGAAGCAAGAGGGAGCGACAGCTCTGGGAGAGCGGTTACCGGCTGGTCGCCGGGGTCGACGAAGTAGGGCGGGGAGCCTGGGCGGGGCCACTGAGTGTGGGGGTGGCAGTGCTTTGCGCACCTCTCGCCCGGATACCCCGAGGCCTGCGCGATTCCAAACAGATACTCGAGGACGACCGCGAAAGGCTGTTCGACAAGGTGGTCTCCTGGTGCACGGCCTGGGCGGTGGGACACAGCGAACCGCAGGAGTGCGATCGCCTCGGCATGACCGCAGCCCTCGGACTCGCGACGCGAAGGGCTTTTTCCCAGCTGCCCGACGACCTGCTCCCCGACGCCATAGTGCTGGACGGGAACTTCGATTTCATCAGTCGACCGAATGACGCAGGTGCACCGCTCGAGGACTCCTTCGTAGATCTGAGCGCGCCGAGCGAGGACGACATCGACGGGCACGCGGACGTCGCGCTGCCTGCGAGTTTCGAGCCCGTGGTGCATACGGTGGTGAAGGCCGACACGAGCTGCGTGTCCGTCGCCGCAGCCTCGGTTCTTGCCAAGGTGACGCGCGACCGGATCATGCGAGACGGCGCCGAGTCCTACCCACCGTTCGACTTCGGCCGCAACAAGGGCTACCCCTCGCCAACCCACCAGCGGGCGCTTCGGGGCTACGGCTTGAGCGCCATCCATCGTCGCACCTGGGTGTACGTGGAGAAGCTACCTTGGGCCGACCCGGAGTCCTCACGCCTTCGGGGCAGGTTCCTTCGAGAGCCTGAGGACAGTTGTGAGACAAGTGCCTGACACTCGAGCCGCTAGCAACGCACCTTTGGGTGCCGCCGAGGAAGACCGCTGCGGTAGAAATGGAGCCAATGGCCTACCTGTTGGCCGTTGGTGCGGCGATCTCGAACGCCGTGACGACCATCCTCCAGCGCATGGGTGTGGAGACGGCTCCCTCGGAGACGAGGCTTCGTTGGGGCCTCGTCGCTCACGCGATTCGGCGGAAGGTCTGGCTCGCGGGCTTCGGCGTCATGATCTGCGGGTCCTTGTTGCAGTTCGTGGCCCTGCATTTCGGTCGGCTCAGCGCCGTACAGCCCATCCTCACTCTCGAGCTGCCTTTCCTGGTCGTCATCCTCGGCGTGTGGTTCGGGCACAAACTCAGTTGGCGCGAGTGGATGGGGGCCTTCATGGCCGCCGGCGGACTGGCGACGTTCCTTGACCTGGCCCAGCCCAGTGGCGGCTCCCAGCAGCCGGATGTCGGAGACTGGGTTCTCGTCTCGGCAATGGTGGTGGCGTCGTGCGTTGCCTCGGCAGGCCTCGCGCACATCGGACCAGCCGCATGGCGGGCCGCGATGTTCGGAGTCTCTGCTGCTGTGATGTTCGCCTTCACCGCGGCGATCATGAAGGAGATGAATGCCGACATCGTCCAGGGCTGGGGTGGGGTGTTCCTCAGCTGGCCGCCCTACGTGCTGGCGGTTACCGGTCTGACGGGGGTGTTCCTCGCGCAGAACGCCTTCCACGCGGGTCCCATCACCGCCTCACAGTCGACTCTGGTGCTCGTGGACCCGTTTGCGTCCATTGCGATCGGCATAGGCCTCTTCGGTGACCGGCTGCGAACCGCTGGGGCGCGTGGTCCGGGGGAGGCCATGGGGCTTCTGGTGCTGATGCTCGGTGTCTTGTACCTGGCCCGCTCGCCGCTCGTGGCAGGGGTGAGGGCAGAAGGCGGCGTGGAAGAGCACATCCTGTCGTCTCGGCCTCGTGGCCTGCCCTCCCGGCGCCGAGCGCGGTCGGCCGTCCAGGCGGACACGTCAACCGTCGCAGCTACGGCCACATCAGCTGCGCGTGGTGTCCACGGATCAGAGGGCTCGCAGACGGCGCCCTGGGGGTCGCGGTGAGTGCCGGCAGGCAGCCGCCGAAACCCTTCGAGGACTCAGGTGTGCCAGCGGACGTGGCCGCTTCTTCCTACGACGCGTGGGACGCGGTGGTCGAGCGGATCCACGATGCCTCCGCGCTCGGGAAGATCGACCCGGACGTCACGAGGATCCTGTGCGTCTGCGAGAGGGTCTTGGAGGTGGCGGTCCCGGTGCGAATGGACGACGGCCATGTCGAGGTGTTCCAGGGGTGGCGTGTCCATCACGACACCACGAGGGGCCCGGCAAAAGGAGGCATCCGGTTCCATCCCCAGCTGGGATCGCACGAGGTCGCGGCGCTGGCGGCGGACATGACCCTCAAAACGGCTGTGGTCGACATTCCCTTCGGTGGTGGCAAGGGAGGAGTCCGGTGCGACCCGGGACAACTGTCGGCGGGGGAGCTCGAGCGGCTCACGCGCCGCTACACATACGAGGTCGCCTCGCTCCTTGGAGCAGACCGTGACATCCCCGCACCGGACGTGAACACCGACGAACGCGTTATGGCTTGGCTTCTCGACACGCTCGACATGCTGCACGGGCGCGACATGCCGGCGGTGGTGACGGGGAAGCCGCTCGCCATCGGGGGCATGCGCCTGCACACCGGCGCAACCGCTTCGGGCGTCGTGCGCTGCACGCGCTCTGTCTTTGCCGAGCTCGACATTGCGCTCCCCGGAGCACGTGCGGTTCTTCAGGGGTTCGGGAAAGTGGGCGCGCCGCTCGGGTTCCTTCTCTCCTCGGCCGGGATGAGGGTGGTCGCGATCTCCGACATCTCCGGAGCGGTCCACAACCCCGGGGGGCTGGACATCGGGCAGCTCTCGGACCACGTGGCGCGCACCGGGAGCGTGGGCGGCTTCGAAGGGGGCCAGCAGATCGAGCCCTCGGAGTTGTGGTCGGTCGAGGCCGAGCTGGCGGTACCGGCGGCGCTCGGGGGGGCGCTCGACGAGCAGGCGGCGCTCGCCTTGCAGGCGACGGTGGTGGTCGAAGCCGCCAATGGGCCGACGATCCCCGCAGCGGACCGGGTCTTCGACGACAGAGGAGTCACGGTCGTTCCCGATATCCTCGCCAACGCCGGCGGTGTGACCGCGTCGTACCTGGAGTGGGCCCAGGGTCGACAGGGTTATCCGTGGGACACCGAGGTCGTGGCCGCTCGCCTGGCGCACACGATGGACAGCGCGTTCGAAACGGTGTGGGCGAGGTCGAAGGACCTGGGCGTGTCGATGCGGAGGGCGGCAGGTGTGGTCGGGGTCGAGCGGATAGCAGAGGCCACGTTGGCGCGCGGTCTGTTCCCCTGATCACTGCCGACCAGGTCCTGGCCCACGGCCGCGATCTCGGGCCTGCTGGACTGGCTCCTCAGCACGGTTCTTTCGGACCGGCTCACCAGCCTCGGTCGACCCACTCCTGGAGGTGGGGGCGCTCGGCGCCGATGGTGGTGTCGGCCCCGTGCCCGGGTAACACCAGGGTTTGTGGTCCGAAGCGGGCGAACAACCGCTCGCCGATGGACGTGATAATGGCGTCGAAGTCGCCCCCGGGGAACTTCGTCGCTCCGGGCCCTCCTGGAAACAGCGTGTCGCCGCTGAAAAGCAGAGGGGTACCGCGGACGAAGAAGCACATCGACCCCGGCGTGTGACCCGGGGTGGCGATCGTCTCTATCCGAAGTTGCCCCACCTCGATCACCGAGTCGTCCTCGAGCAGTTGGTCGTAGGAGGGGAGCATCCCGGCGTCCGCCTCGGTGACCGAGACCTCGAAACCCGCTTCGCGTACGGCCGGCACGGCTTGGATGTGGTCCCAGTGCCCGTGCGTCTCGATCACCTGACGGACGCCCAGCCTCTTGCACATCTCGAGCAGCAGCTCGTGCTCGTTGGCGGCGTCCACCAGCACCGCATGACCGGTCTGCTTGCACCTGATGACGTGCACGTTGTTGTCCATCGGCCCAACGACGACGCGATGGACCTCTACCAGGCTGTCCTCGTAATGAGCCACGACTTCCTCCTCTGGGTGCGCCTCCTGGGACGAGCTTATGGGCAGCGCTTGTGGGCGGCCCACGCTCACGGGCCGCGCTGTTTGGTAGACAGGACTAGATAGCAACAGTTGGAAAAGGGACGCGCCGAGCCCGACCGCACGAACACAGCGCAGGAGCGAGCGGCGCGAGCCGGACGGGCCCGGCGAGGGGGATCGACCGATGAACTTTGCGTTCAGTGAGGAACAAGAGGAGCTCAGGCGTTCGGTACGGCGCTTTCTCGAGGACAAGTCGCCGATGTCCGAGGTTCGTCGCCTCATGGAGACCACAGAGGGCTTCGACCGGGCCGTGTGGGACCAGATGGCGGACCAGCTCGGACTTCAGGCACTGGCGATCCCCGAGGAGTACGGCGGGGCGGGGTTCGGCTATGTCGAGCTCTTCGTGGTCCTCGAAGAGATGGGCGCGGCTCTTCTGTGCGCTCCTTACTTTGCCACGGTCGCGCTCGGTGCCAATGCTGTGTTGTCGTCTGGTGACGAGGGGGCGAAGAAGGACCTTCTTCCCGGAATCGCAGCCGGGACCACGATTGCCACGCTCGCGCTGACCGAGGACAGCGGCCGTTGGAGCACTGACGCGGTGACGCTGGCGGCTTCCGAGACAGGCGGCAAGTGGAGACTGGACGGCCACAAGATGTTCGTCATCGACGGGCACAACGCCGACCTGCTCCTGGTGGCGGCACGCACCTCGAGTGGGGTGAGCTTGTTCGCGGTGGAGGCAGGAGCGTCCGGTGTCACCCGCACGCCGTTGGCGACGATGGACCAGACCCGAAAGCAGGCCAGGATAGAGTTCTTCGCTGCTGCGGCGAGGCTCGTGGGAGCAGAAGGTGGTGCCGATCGCGTGCTGTCGCGCACGCTCGATCTCGCTGCGGTGGCTCTCGCGGCCGAGCAGGTTGGCGGGGCTCAGCGGTGCCTCGACATGTCAGTCGACTACGCGAAGAACCGAATCCAGTTCGGCAGGCCGATCGGGTCCTTCCAGGCGATCAAGCACAAGTGCGCCGACATGCTGATGGAGGTGGAGTCGGCAAAGTCCGCCGCGTATTACGCGGCGTGGGCCGCCGCCGAGGACTCAGAGGAGCTACCCGTCGTCGCCAGCCTGGCGAAGTCCTACTGCTCCGAGGCGTACTTCCACGCCGCCGGCGAGAACATCCAGATTCATGGAGGCATCGGCTTCACCTGGGAGCACGACGCTCACCTCTACTTCAAACGCGCCAAGTCCTCGGAGCTGCTGCTAGGCGACCCGAGCTACCATCGAGACCTCCTGGCCCGGCGGATCGGAATCTGAAAGGGCTTGCACGGTTCGAGTGGCGGGCGCACGAGCACGGTGGGGGATACTGGCGCCGTGGAGGACCTGGGAAACGCCCCGGGGGAGGGGACAGGTCGCGACGTGCCCGGTTCGGGTCCGCGGGCTTCGGACGCCGAGCGTGACACGTTCTGTGCCATCCTGCAGCGCCATTTCGCAGACGGCCGGCTGAGTGAGGAGGAGCTTTCCCAGCGGCTCGACACTGCGATGCACGCGCGCAGCTTGGGTGAGCTGTACGCGCTGGTGTCCGACCTGCCCGATCTCCCTATCGAGATCACGTCGACCCTTCGTCGCTCCCGCAGTCACAAGCTGCGCTGGTGGCGCCGATAGGTGGGAGAGGCGACGACTGGGACAGGTGGTCGGCGTGAGCCTACTTGCGGGTGGGCACTTTGCTTCGGCCCTCGTGGCTGGCTGGCGCCGATCGCTTCATGTGCTGCTTGAACGCGCGCACTCTGCTCAGGGTCTCGGCGTCGACGATGTCAGCCACAGACTGGAAGCTCTCGGGCTCCGAGAACGGTGCGCTCGCGGCTTCCCAACCGGGAGGCCGCACGCCGAGCTGCTTGCCGAGAAGGGCGACGAAAATCTTCGCCTTTCGGTCGCCAAAGCCGGGCAGCTCCCTCACTCGCGCGAACAGTTCAGTACCGGTCTTCGCGCTCTTCCACACTCTGGACGCATCGCCTCGGTATCGCTCGGTGACGACCCGGCACAGCTCCAGGACGCGCGTGGCCATCGATCCGGGGAACCTGTGCAGGGCCGGTCTTGCCGAGAAGGCCGCGGCCAACTCCTGGGGGTCCATCGACGCGATCTCCGAGGCGACGAGCCCGCCGATCCGGTGTCGCAGCTCTGCTGGTCCGGCGAACGCCCATTCGAGCGGGACCTGCTGGTCGAGGATCATGCCGATCAGAAGAGCCAGCGGGTTCTCCGAGATGAGCCGGTCGGCCTCGGGATCCTGGCTCAGGTGCAGCATTGGTCTCATGTTTCGCAAAGCGCTTCAGGTGGCCCAGGGGTCGCCGGTCGAGGGATCGATGCCGTAACGGGAGATGGCGTCGGCCACCTCGTCTGGCTTGGCCTGACCCGCCTGAGCGAGCCCGGACAGCACAGCCACCACGACGTGCGCGGCGTCGACCTCGAAGAAGCGTCGGAGCGCCGCGCGGGTGTCCGAGCGGCCGAAGCCGTCGGTGCCGAGCGAGATGAACGGACGCCTCACCCACCTCGATATCTGGTCGGGGACAGCACGCAGATAGTCGCTGACTGCCACGACGGGGCCTCCTGCGTCTTCTGGCCCGTTCGCGAGCGCGCCGGTCACGAACGGCACTCGAGCGAGCTCGCCGGGGTGCAGCCGGTTCCAGCGCTCGACCGAGAGGGCGTCTACACGCAGCTTGGAGTACGAGGTGGCCGACCACGTGTCGCAGCTCACGCCCCAGTCGGCCGCCAGCAAATCCCGCGCCTGCATGGCCACCTGCCACATCGGTCCTGAGAACAGGAGCGTCGCGCGCCGCGTCCCTCCTCCTCGCGATCCCGCGTCTGGTGTGTTCCCCCTTTGATGGCTGCGGCCGTGGCCCTGCTCCGGGCCGTTGGCGGAAAGCTCCAACGGCTCTGCGAACCGGTAGAGCCCACGCAGGATCGCTGCGCGCGTCTCCTCGCCGGCGGGGCCCTCCGGCAGAGCGGGCATCGTGTAATTCTCGTTGTACAGCGTGATATACCAGAAACGGTCCTCGGGCTCGGGCCCGAGGACCCGGCGCACCGCCTCCTCCACGATGACTGCGATCTCGTAGGCGAAAGCGGGATCGTAGATGCGCGCGGCAGGGTTCACCGACGCGAGCAACGGCGAATGTCCGTCGTCGTGCTGGAGCCCCTCTCCCTGCAACGTGGTGCGACCCGCGGTGCAGCCGGCGAGGATGCCGCGCCCACGGATGTCCCCGAGCGCCCATGCGAGGTCGCCGGTTCGCTGAAAACCGAACATCGAGTAGAAGAGGTAGACGGGCAGCATGGGCCGGCCCCAGGTGGCGTACGCCGTTGACATCGCGATGAAGCTCGCCATGGCGCCAGCCTCGGTGATGCCCTCTTGGAGCATCTGCCCCTTTCGGTCCTCCGCGTAGTTAAGGATCAGGTCCGCGTCCACGGGCGTGTAGAGCTGCCCTGCGGGTGCATAGATCTTCGCCTCGGCGATGAGTGGTTCGAGGCCGAAAGTGCGTGCCTCGTCGGGAACGATCGGCGCCACGTAGCGTCCGACGTTCGGGTCCCGCACGAGGTTGCGCAGAAGCCGCGCGAAGGCCATGGTCGTGGAGGCAGCCTGCTTGCCCGACCCACCCAGCAACTCTGTGAACACTTTCGCTTCGGGTGGGGGTGCGGGATTGGCGCGCACGACACGGGTGGGCACCGGCCCTGCCAGCATCTTGCGCCGGGCCTCCAGGTACTCGTGAGCAGGCGAACCCTCGGGTGGCCGGTAGTAGGGCGGGACCTCTCCTTCGAGCGCCTCGTCCGGGATCTCTTCATGCAGGCTCAGCCGGTCTCTCAATGCACGCAGCTGCGCGTCGGACATCTTCTTGATCTGGTGGGTGGCGTTTCGCGCCTCGATCTGGGGACCGAGTGTCCAGCCCTTCACGGTCTTTGCCAAGATCACGCTCGGCATGCCGACCTGCTCGGTGGCGAGCTTGTACGCGGCGTAGAGCTTGCGGTAATCGTGACCACCGCGTGGCAGTGCTTGGAGGTCGGCGTCGGAGAGGCGCTGGACGAGTGTGCGTAAGCGAGGGTCCGGGCCGAAGAAGTGCTCGCGGATGTAGGCGCCGGACTCCGTCGCGTACTTCTGGAACTCGCCATCGGGCGTGGTGTTCATCTTGTCGAGCAGCACGCCGTCGACGTCCGCGGCGAGAAGCTCGTCCCACTTCGAGCCCCACACGACTTTTATGACGTTCCAACCCGCCCCACGGAACAACGCCTCGGCCTCCTGGATGATCTTTCCGTTTCCCCGGACGGGTCCGTCGAGACGCTGTAGGTTGCAGTTCACCACGAAGATCAGGTTGTCGAGGTGCTCACGCCCGGCAACGCCGAGCGCGCCGATCGACTCGACCTCGTCGAGTTCCCCGTCACCGAGGAAGCCCCACACGCGGCTGCCGGAGGTGTCGACGAGCTCGCGGTGCAACAGATAACGGTTCACGTGGGCCTGGTAGATCGCGCACAGCGGGCCGAGGCCCATCGACACGGTGGGGTACTCCCAGAAGTCCGGGAGCAGGCGCGGGTGAGGGTAGCTGGGCAGGCCTCCTCCTCCGACCTCCTGGCGGAAACGGTCGAGCTGCTCCTCGCTCAGCCGACCCTCTACGTAGGCGCGGGCGTAGATGCCGGGCGAAGCGTGGCCTTGGAAGTACACCATGTCGCCAAACCCGCCGTCGGACTTTCCCCGGAAGAAATGGTTGAACCCGACCTCGTACAACGCCGCAGAGCTCGCGTACGTGGCCAGGTGACCACCGATGCCCTCGCTGCGGTGGTTGGCGCGGCTCACCATCACCGCAGCGTTCCAACGCACGTACCGGCGGATGAGTCGTTCGGTGCTCTCGTCACCGGGGAACCAAGGCTCTTGGTCCCTGGGGATGGTGTTCACGTACGGGGTGGAGACGGTCGCGGGGAACTCCACCTGCTTGGTGCGAGCGCGCTCGAGCAGCTTCATCAGCAAGAATCGGGCCCTCGTCCGACCACGCGTGTCAACGACGGAGTCGAAGGAGTCGAGCCATTCCGTGGTTTCCTCCGGATCAATGTCGGGAAGCTGGTGTGACATCCCGTCGAAGAGCACGATCTCATGCTAAAGGTGTGGGTCCATGGATCGCGCGCCGGGAGAGATCGTTATCTACACCGACGGCTCTTGCCTGGGGAACCCAGGCCCTGGGGGATGGGCCTGGGCGGTGCCGGGAGGTCCCTGCGCGAGCGGCTCGGAGCCGCGGACGACGAACCAACGGATGGAGATCACAGCCGTGCTGCGGGCGCTCGAGGATACAGATGGCCCGGTGCTCGTGATGAGCGACTCGACCTACGTGGTGAGGTGCTTCAGAGACCGATGGTGGGAAGCCTGGCGTCGGCGTGGCTGGCGCAACGCTGCGGGCAAGCCCGTGGCGAACCGAGACCTGTGGGAGCCGTTGCTCGAGGCAGCGCTCGATCGAGGTCGTCCGGTGCGCTTCTCGTGGGTGAAAGGCCACTCGGGTGATCCCATGAACGACCGCGTCGACCGCCTAGCTCTGGAAGCTGCCACCACCCAACGCTCCGTATCAGGTGATGGTTTTCAGACTTGAGCGAGTGTCAGCGGCCTGGCCGGTGCTCCTCGTAGCATGCGCGGCATGGATCTAACCGGCACTTCCGCACTCGTCACCGGCGGCGCTTCGGGTCTCGGGGCGGGCACCGCGAGGACGCTCACCTCTCTCGGCGTGCGCTGTACGATCTTCGACCGGAACGAAGACGGTGCAAAGGCCCTTGCAAGAGAGATCGGGGCCGACTACCTCGGTGGTGACATCACCGACCCCGAGGACTGCCAGCGAGCCGTCGACCAAGCGGCAGAGGGGGGACGGCTTCGGATCACGGTCAACTGCGCCGGCACCGGCTGGGCGGAGAGGGTGATCGACCGTGATAACTCGCCCCACGACCTCGGAGCGTTCAAGCGCATCCAGGAGTTGAACGTCGTTGGCACCTTCAACGTCATGACTCGCGCCGCCTCGGCGATGGTCTTGACCGAGCCCCTCGCCGACGGGGAACGTGGGGTCATCGTCAACACGGCCTCTGTAGCCGCTTTCGACGGGCAGGTCGGCCAGCTCGCCTACTCCGCTTCGAAAGGAGCGGTGGTGGCGATGACGCTGCCCGCAGCGCGCGACCTCGCCCCGGTCGGGATCCGCGTGGTCACGATCGCCCCCGGGCTCTTCGACACTCCGCTACTAGAGGGGATGCTTCGCCAAGAGCAGCGCGAAGCGCTCGGGCAATCGGTGCTCTTTCCGAAGAAGCTGGGCCACACGGCGCAGTACGGGGAGCTCGTGGCCCACATCGCGCAGAACAGCTACCTGAACGGCGAGGTCATCCGGCTCGACGGTGGCATTCGCATGCCTCCCAAGTAGGCGCCTGACATTGAGAGCGTCGTTAGTCTGGTTGCTGGGTCGAGGCTGACGGAGGTGGTGACGACGCCCGAGGGCACCGAGTTCGATGTTGTCGTGATCGGAGGTGGTCCCGGCGGGTATGCGACCGCTCTGTACGGCGCGTCCGCAGGGCTGAGTGTGGCGGTGGTCGAGAAGGACAAGGTCGGTGGTACCTGTCTGCACCGCGGGTGCGTGCCTGCGAAGGAGCTCCTCGAGACCGCCAGCGTCGTGCGGACCGTCGCAGGTGCCAAGGAGTTCGGTGTGCAGGCGGGCCAGCCGGCAGTGGACTTCACCATCAGCCAGGGACGCAAGCAGAAAGTCGTGGACCAGCTCCACCGGGGCCTGTCTGGCTTGATGAAAGGCCGGGGGATCACGACCTTTGTGGGGACCGGGACCCTGAGCGGTGGCGGTCGGGTCGAAGTGAGCGGGCCCGAGGGCACCGACGAGATTGCCGGACGGCACGTGGTGCTGGCGTCGGGGTCCGTTCCACGCACGATCCAGGGCTTCGAGGTGGACGGGAAGTTCGTGCTCAGCTCGGACGAAGTCCTCTGCCTCGATGAGCTGCCGGCGTCCGTAGCGGTCATAGGTGGCGGGGCGATTGGTTGCGAGTTCGCCTCGATGCTCTGTGACCTCGGGAGCCAGGTCACGGTGCTCGAGCTGCTCCCCACGTTTCTGACCGGGTGTGACGCCGATGTCGTGGGGGTGGTCGCACGCTCTTTTCGCAAGAGGGGCATCGCCGTGCACACCGGGGTGTCGGTGCACGGCCATTCGTCCAACGGGTCGGGGACGACGGTCTCGTTCGGGGACAATGAGTCGGTCTCGGTCGACGCGGTCGTGGTCGCGGTCGGCCGCCGCCCGCTGACCGAAGGGCTCCTCGCCGACGGCACCGGCGTCGTAGTGGCAGAGCGAGGTTTCGTCGGAGTCGACGAGCACATGCGCACCGGGGCGGAGCGAGTGTGGGCCGTCGGCGACGTCGTGGACACACCACAGCTCGCCCATGTCGCCTTCGCCGAGGGGATAGTCGCGATCAAAGACATCCTCGGTGAGGCTGTGGTCCCCGTCGACTACGCGCGCGTGCCCTGGTGCATCTACTGCCATCCCGAGGTCGCCTTCGCAGGTCTAACGGAGTCAGCAGCGCGCGAGGCGGGAATCGATGTGCTCGTAAAGCAGGACCCCTTCGGCGGAAACAGCCGAGCCAGGATCATCGGCGAAACCGACGGCCTGGTCAAGGTGGTCGCAGAACGTGGGAGCGACGGCCGCGCCGGTCGGATACTGGGCGTTCACATGGTCGGGCCCTGGGTGACCGAGCAGATCGGCCAGGGATACCTCGCCGTCAACTGGGAGGCCACCCCCGAAGAGGTGGGCCAGTTCCTGCAGCCCCACCCGAGCCTTTCAGAGGCCTTCGGTGAGACGATCCTCGCGTTGACGGGCAGGGGGTTGCACATCTCCTCGTGACGAGGTTGTAGAAGCGGTGCCATGACCCAAGGCACGGGCCGGAGGTTCAGCCCGTGACCTGGGAGGAGGAGATCGTGGAGGCGCCAGGCGGCGCGCTCACGATGATGTGCTCGCCCCACTTGGAGAACATCGTCGTCACCTTCGTGCCGCCCGAAGCGGTCGCGGTCTCCTTGACCGGCAAGGTTGTCCCCCGGGCCGAGACGCTGAGCGTGTTCGACAGCTTCGGTGAGGAGCTCGTGGCCGCGGTCGTCCACTTGAGGACGTACAGCTTGGTTCCGGTGGTGATGTGGGTGGACAGCTTCGTACCGTTGGCCTTCGGGAGCACGGTCGTGACCGAGGAGATCGTGACCACGGACTTGAGATCGGAGTACTGGCTCGTGCCGGCCTTCCAGGACACCCAGTTCGTGCCGACCTTTTTCGCCTCCGCGGAGCTCAGCCCGTCGATCGTGGTCAGCCCAGAGGAGTTCCCGTTGACATAGGCGTAGGTGGGTGTCACCTCGACCGCCAAATTCGCCTTGCCCTCCGAGATGGTCTCCAGGCCGCTCGTGCGCCCCACGTCGGCGGTTATCTTCTCGGTGTTCGACGACGAGCTGGTGCTCACAACAAATACCACGTGGACGCCGCGCTGGTTGGCGATTGCCGCCTTCGCGGCCTTTAGTACGGAGCCCGTCGTCACGTCTCCGGCATATGCCGGGGCGCCGAGGGCGGCCGAAATCACCAGTGCGGTCACTCCGAGCGCGAGCGCGTGAAAAAGGCCGGGAACGCTCCGCCAGACCGAGAAATCCATCTTGCCAACCTAGCGGCTCCCGAAAGGGAACTCTTGGGTGGTCAGGTACGGGCGAAGGTGCTCAGGCCGAGGCAGCAACGAAGGACCTTAGGAGAGATTGGCGAAACGCACCACCGCAGGTAGGGGCTAGGTCTTTTGTTCCCCCAGATGGAGGTGACCCCACAATCTGAGCTTTCTTACCCACGGCCCAAATCGGGGTCGAAGTCCGCAATCCGCTGGCAAAACGATTGGCGAAACCGGCCCTTTCATTCCGCCTCCTCGTACGGGAGCATGACCCGAAACCCGCAGTCGGCGTGCCCGTTGCGGCGGTCCTCGGCTCCCGCGCGATCTGAGCGGCAGTAGGTGTCCTGATCGCCTTTCACGCAGTGCCAAGTGACAAAATCCGGGTCTCCCTTCCCACTCTCATTTGGGTCGGAACTGCCACACCGAGGACAGGAACCAACGGTCCCCGCCATGATTCGCCTCTCGTCGGTCGGGTCCCCATGTTCATCCTTGGTTTCAATGCGGACATCCCGACCGAAGATGAACCACCCAGACCCGTCGCAGACGGGGCACAGCGCGATCTGAGCCAGAAACTTATGAATGATGGACTGGGCTTGGTCGAGGGTGACCCCCTCGACCTCAGCCGCGGCCACCCGTTCGGCGGTATCTCTCTTCATTTTCACAACGGTAGACCCCCCTGTCCTGATTGCCTGATCCAAGCAAATACGGGGGGCTCAGAGAGCACATGTGTAACACAGCCGTTGCGGGGTATTTCGGGTGGCTTATTGGGCCCTTCACCTGGCCCTGTGAGTGTTACACCCCCCTACCGATTGAGGGGAAAGAACCCAAGCAAATAGATGCCCCAGGCGGTGCGTAAACACCCCCGGGCCAGGACCAAGGAGATGCGACTCCGTGGCCGTTCCGACGGCACCACCGACCCGCGACGCAATCCAGGTAGCCCGGTTGCTGAGCACCCCTGAGATGCGAACCCTCATTGTACGCCTTGAGGAAACTCGTTGGACGGGCCGACCGGGTTACCCCATTCGCACGATGCTGGGCATGGCACTCGTCAAATCGCTGTACGTGCTGCCCACGTGGACACGCGTCGTCTCGCTGGTGGCAGAGCACGCCGCGCTGCGCAAGGCGCTCGGCGTGAACGCAGACGCAATGTCCTCTCAGTGGGCGTGCTACCGCTTCGCGACCAAGCTGCGCGAGTTCCGGGGCGCACTGGCCGAGTGCATCGACAGCGTGTTGGCAGGGCTGCGCGACGAGAACCCCAACATGGGCCAGACGGTGGCCATCGACGGTAGCGACCTTCCCGCGTATGCGAACGGTCTCCCGTTGCGTGTGCATCGGATTGAGCGCGTGCGCCTGTATGTGGATCTCACCGTCCTGGCTCGCTTGGCAACGGCACTCGCTGAGGCCAGAGCCGCGGCCGTTCCGCTCGCTGCGTAGTCACCCCCTGATTCCGAACCTGGGACAACCGGGGTTTCATTGCGCCCGGAGATGGACCGGAAAGGTCCGCGGCGGGAAAACCACGGGTCGATCCAGCCCCGGACGCAACCGCAACGGTACCCTGGCTTTATGCCGCCGAGTTTCGCCGATCGAAACGCCGATCCCCCCTAGAGGGAGGCGGAAGCGGGGTCCGGGATCCGGCACGTTCGAGCGGTCAACCGGGACGACACCATGCGCAGTGCGGTGGCGTTATCGGGCGCCCGCCGGAGAGCGACTTCGTCTTGTCCTCGACAGTCCTAGCGCCGATGTTGCGCCTGGGGGCGAAAGCCCGAGCGGCGCCGAGGCTGCGGGCACCGACCCCGATGGAGCACCGGCAGGTTGACACCCTTGAGGCACTCGGACCGAAACTCGGTTGCGGGCGCTGACTCAGTTATGTTCGGCTGCCTGCATGGACCCACAAGCGGTACTCGCGGCCTTCGACGAGCAGATACGCCGGCACCCGCAGACTGACGCGCGAGACGAACAGGTCGAGCACGATGACCGCGCGACCCGGATCATGCCCGCCGGCGACGGGTGGGCGGGGGTGACCTGGTCCAGTCTCGACCCAACCAGTGCCGACGAGGTCATCGCCGGCCAGATCCGCAGGTTCGCGAGACTGTCTCGTCCGTGGGAGTGGAAGCACTACTCCTACGACCAGCCCCCCGACCTCGCCGACCGCCTGCTCGTAGCCGGCTTCACACCCGAGCCCGCCGAGGCTGTGCTCGTGGCCGAGATCGCAGACCTCACCCTCGATGAGCCGGCGCCTCCGGGCGTCGAACTACGCGTCGTCGACAGCAAGGAAGGCGTCGAGGCGCTTGTGTCGGTGCATGACCAGGTATTCGGCGGAGATCACTCCGCCGTGGGCAGAGCCTTGCTGACGCGCCTGCAGCGCCAACCCAGCACAGTTGCGGCAGCGGTCGCTTTTGCCGAGCGAACGCCGATCGCTGCCGGGCGGGTGGAATTCCACGCTGGCACAGATTTCGCCAGCCTGTGGGGTGGTGGCACCCTGCCTGCCTGGCGGGGACTCGGTTTGTTTCGCTCGCTCGTGGCCCTCCGAGCTGCTATGGCGTCGACCAGAGGCTTTCGCTACCTCGAGGTCGACGCCACCCCCGCCAGCCGACCGATCCTCCACCATCTCGGCTTCGTCGAACTCGCGACTACAACCCCGTTCACGCATCCACGAGGAGGGGGCTCACGTCCCCGGTAGCCGGAACTTGTCCCTTCTTCACGCACAGCGCCCATAACGGCTGATCCCGAGCGCGACCTGTATTCGACTGGCTCGGGTTGGAAGTGCCTGTGCGGGGGACAAGGGACTCGCCCATGCGAGGGTGCGGGAATGTCCCTACTAGAGGGAGGCGGGAGCGGGGTCCGGGGATCCGGCATGTTCGAGCGGGCAACCCGGACGTCACCATGTGCAGCACGGCGGCGTTATCGAGCCACCACCGGAAAGCGATTCATCGTTCCGGATGAACCGTCGGTGAGATTGCCCAGGCAAACGCCGGTATGATGGAAATGGCGCAACCGGCTGGGGAGGCGCTCATGTGGATCATTGCCGGCATCCTGCTCGGACTGGTAGTTCTCGCCTCGTTGGTCGGTTTCCACTCGGGACCGCACGCGCATGCCGTTGCTGGCGTAGTCGGCGTCCTTGCTGCCGCCTGGTTCGTTTTCATGGCCGTCGACGGGCGATCTGCGCCAATCCTCTGGGCGCTTCTGAGCGCCGATCTCGTGGTCTCGGCAGGCGTGGGCGCCATGGCGTGGTATGGCCTGTCGGGGCGTGGCACCGCCGGACTTCACCTCAGTTCCCATGAGGGCCAGGAGGGTGTCGCCGTGAGCGACTTGGCGCCTGAGGGCATCGTCCGTGTCCACGGGGAGCAGTGGTCTGCGGTGTCGGTCAACGGGACCGTGCGAGCAGGCACTCGAGTACAGGTCCTCCGTGCAGCTGGAGTACACCTGGAGGTCTGGGGCGAGAATACGGCGCCGGTGCCTGCAGACGGGGCGTTTAGCCTTGACGAGGGTGAGAGCAAGGAGCGGAGCACATGATCGTTGGCGTCGTCGTCGGAGCAGTGGTCCTCTTCCTTCTCATCATTTTCGTACTCTCTGTGAAAATCGTCCGTGAGTACCAGCGGATCGTATTGTTCCGGCTTGGTCGGGCCATCGGACTTCGAGGTCCCGGACTTGTTTTCATCAACCCCGTGACCGACAGGACCTCATGGGTCGACCTTCGCGAGCGGTTTCTTGAGATCCCTCACCAGACGGCAATCACGAAGGACAACGCCTCAATCTCGATTGACTTCATCATCTTCTATAAGGTCGTCGACCCCTCGATGTCCGTGCTCCAGGTGCAGAACTTCGCTGCTGCCGCACAGAACGTCGCAGCGACCACGCTTCGCAGTGTTGTCGGTGACATGCCGCTCGATGACGTGCTGTCGAAGCGCGAAGAGATGAACGCGTCGCTTCGCGTCCGCCTCGACGAGGTGACCGAGCGCTGGGGCGTGAAAGTGACCACGGTGGAGGTCCGCGAAGTTAACCCGCCCGCTGGCGTCCTCGAGGCGATGACGCGTCAGATGTCGGCCGAGCGCACTAGGCGGGCGGCGATCACGGAAGCTCAGGGCCAGAAACAGGCAGCCATCACGCTCGCAGAGGGCACCAAGCAGGCTGCCATCCTCGGCGCGGAAGGGGAGCGGCAGTCCGCCATTCTCCGCGCCGAGGGCCTCGCGGCAGGGTTAGAGAAGATCTTCGTCATCGGACGAGGTCTCGATCGGAACACAATGCAGCTTCAGTACCTCGAGACGCTGAAGCATGTTGGTACGGCCCCCTCGACGAAGATCGTCGTACCGATGGATCTGCTGGGCGGGCTGATGAACGGGTTGCGAGCGCCGCTAGTGGCGACACCGTCCAGCGGCGCTAGAGCATCCGGCGACAGCGGACCATCCGGCGAGACCGGTGCGGGTGCCGACTCGGGCACTCGAGCTGAACTCGACGACGCGGAGCGCCCTGACGGTCATAACAGCTGATCCCGATTAGATCGTGTATCTGAGCGGCCCGGGTGATAGGTGCGTTCCCGTGCGGGAACAACGGACTCACCCAGGCCAGGGTGCGGGAATATCCCTAGAGGGAGGGGGAGTGGGGTCCGGGATCCGGCATTCGCGCGCTCTTGGC
>PLIG01000227.1 GCA_003139255.1 Acidimicrobiaceae bacterium
CGAGCCCATGAACTCGTTCAACGCGAAAGTGGCAGGCGTCGCGGCAGAGTTGAACCCTGCGATCGGGCTGGCTATGCCTATGAGCAAGCCCAAGCTCGGTGCCAACCCGGTGCAGTTGATTGTGAACTGCGTGGATCCCGGGGTGATCACCGCTCCGCCGTTCAGCATGAACGGCACCAGCACGGTTGGTGAGCCTTGCAGTTGGTTCGACAGTGCCGAGTGTCCAGCGCTAGCGAACGTGCAGTTGGCCGTCTGCGTCTTGGCGGCGGCCGGCGATGAGGTGGACAGCACGCTGATCGCGGTAGCGCCGGCGAGCATTCCTGTGCCAAGTGCCATGGTCGCCACGGCATTGACGATTCGCCTCGTAATGGCTCTGTGTCTCAATCTCAACATGTCTCCCCTTCGTATTCCGCCGAGCGTCAGGTCTCCACGGCCGTCTCGCAGGACACCTTACGGACACCGACCGCGGTCCCACCAGTGCCGTTGGTCCCAGAAGCGGCCCGGTGGAGGACGCGACTATCGCCGACCAGGACCTGGCCTCTAAGGCGAATGCTACGGAGAAGACGGTCACCCGGCAATCGTCATGATTGACGAACCGTAGCCACGAATCGTGGTCAGAGCACTACTCAAGGCGCGGGTAATCCTGGTCGATCTCTTAACTGGTCGTCGCGGGCGACGGGAAGGAGATCGAAGCCATGGGGGTTCGTGGTCGCGGTCATCGCTCGAGTACCGCCGCGATTGCCGGGGCGCATCACAGCCTTCTGGGGAGGGTCACACGTGGGTGTTTGACCGGTGCGTGCGTGCTCGGAGGGTCCCTGGGTCTGACCGTTGCCACTGCGTGGGCCCTGGGCGCCGGCAGAGCCACCACGACCACCTATCCCGACCGCCTGGTCGTCTCAGAGGTGTTCAGGCCGTCCACGGGGCCCTCTGAACCGCCAGCCGCCGCGATCTCACTATCACCGGTGCCGCCCCCCGAGTGGGCTCCGGACAGCTCCTCGAGCCCCTCAACGGAGCTGACTCAGACGATCAGCGTGGTCGTCCGCTCCGCACACGAAGTTCAACCACCGAAGCCGCTTCATCCGGGCAAGCCGCATCAATCACCGAAGCCGCTTCATCCGGGCAAGCCCGGACCGCCGCACCGGTCACACGAGCACGCGAAGCGCTGACCGCGGCCTGAGACCAAGTCGTCATCTCTGTGCTGCCCTGAGAGGTTCTAAGTCGTCGTCTGTGTAGACGCCGACACCTGGTTCTCGGGAGATGTGGTGTCCGGGGTCACCGGCTGTGGCGGGTCTGGCTAGGCGGAAGGCTGGGCTGTCTGTGCGCCCCGCCTCCGTCGGCGATTGCGAATGGCACGCACCAGAAGGAGCAGAAGGAACAGCAGGATCACAAACGCGAGCATGAGCAGCGCCCACGGGAGGAGCAGCACCCCCACGTCGAACTGGGCGAAGAGGCCGTTACCCGCCCCCACCTGGCCCACCACGGTGTAGTGGCCGAGTGCCAGGATCGGGAAGGTGAGCGGGATCCGGTAGGTCCGCACCTGTCCGGCGGCGATAGCGGGCAGGTTGTCTGTAGCAACGGGCGTGTTCCCGATGCGCGCTAGGACGATGGGACTCGGCACCGACTCGGTGCCGGGATTGCGCACCCGAAACACCAAGGTGCGCGTCGGCGCCGCGCCGAACCACGCTGCTAGAGGGCCCGAACCCGTCAGGACCGCGCTCTGCACGTCCAGTTTGATGGGCGGGGGCGGGTAGCTGAGGGGCGCCGTCGGGGCGCCCGAGATGGTGATGGCTGCGGTTATGGGCTGGGCGAGCTTGTCGGAGAAGGCGGCTACAACACACGGGCAGGGCACCGGGGGAATCAGCGCAGGGAGGTCTCCGGCGAAGTTCCCAACCTCAGACGTCGTGCGTGTGAGGCTTCCGGTCAAGGCGCAGTCCGTCGAGCCTTCCAGCGCGTTGTCCCCGCACACCTGAAGTTGAAAGACCGTGCTCGGCGGGAACGCGTTGGCGACCACGTCGACCGACTGCCCCGGTGCGGCCGCCTCGGGGCTGACCGTCATGACCGCCTTCGAGGCCGGTCTGCCGGCTGCAGCCACGCCCTGGCCGACGACGACCCAGCCCCCGAGTGCCAACACAGCAGATGCGACGGTGGCTCTCATTGCGCGCCGCAGCGTCACTTGCCTCACCCATGGTCTCTCGCGTGAGCGCGATCTCGTCACGACGGCGGCCTCGCCAGGCACCTCGGCGTGCACCCCTGCGGCCAGTGGCGGTTAGCTACAATGACCCGGGCACATCGAGGCGAGGAGGGGGGGAAAGGTAGTGAGCAGCCGTACCGATTGCGGATGAGGCGAGTGCGAGCGGTGCTCCCGCGAAGGAGGCTGCACCACCGCGTCGCGCTCTTCGTGCTCGGGCTGCTACCCGTCGCCGCCCTGAGCAGCTGCAGCGCGTCAGGAAACTCGGCGCCCACGCCCACCGCAACTCCGCCCACCGTCGCGGAGTTGCACTTGAACGCCAACCCGGTCATACAGCTGACCGAACAGAACAACCGGTACCGGGCGCCCGTGGGCTTGGACGAAGAGCTCCTCGTCTCCTTACCCGGCGGAACGGGTGGCGGTGCCGTCTGGCAGCTCGTCGGCTCGGTGGCCCCCGAGCTCCGGCAGATCANNCGAAGACCGGGACGGTGACGCTGCGGCTCCGCAGTAGCACCGGTGCGAACTGGTACGCGGTGGTATGGGTGTGGACCCTCAACCTGACTCCCAAGGACTTCGTACCGGCGCGCCCTGGGATCAAGGCGACCACCACCACTCTGAAGCACTGACGGAACCGCTCTGGAACCGTCGACCGGGTCGATCCGGTCAATTCGAGGTCACCACGATATCGAGCGTGGCAAGGTAGGTGCCCGCCGCGACGTAGCGTGGAATGCTCAGACTGAGCGACGCGCCACAGTCGTAGTCGCTGCCGCCGAAACCCTGGGCGGCTGAGCACAGCGCGACGGCCGTAGTGTTCGACAACGTGGAGGTGTCGCCGGCGCTCATACCGCTCATGCTGGCGCCGTCGACCGCCGCTGTCACATCGGGAACCCATGTCAAGAAGTCGGCCGGAATCGTGTTGTCGGCGCTGGCGCCGCTGGGTTGCTCGTTCGCGAAGTCGGACTCCAGCTGCGCGGTCACGCTCCAGCCGCTTTCGGTACCACGGTTGTCTTCCACCTGAAGGGTGCCGAGCTGGCCGGTGGACACTTCGAATTGTCCCGAGCCGAGCATCACCGGCGACAAGTCAGTGATGAAGGGCGTGCCGGCGCTCGGAGCGGTGCTCGCGCTCAGTGCAAGCGTCCCGCCGCTCACCGTCTGTGTTAGATCGGCCGACGTGCTGGCGAGGTAGTCGGCGTTTCCACTGTAGACGGCGGTGATGGTGTGGGTGTTGCTGAGCGGGTAGACGACATTGCAGGTGGCTACCCCCGAAGCAAGCGACTGTGCACCGCATCCGTTCACGACGGCGCCGGAGTCGTCGAACTCGACGGTACCGGTCGGGGTTGCGTCACCGGGTACCTGGGGGATCACTGTGGCGGTGTAGGTCACGGGATCGCCGGCCACCGACGGGTTCGCCGATGACGCCAACGTGGTAATGGTCGTGCCCACGGTGACCGCAACCCCGGCGGAGCTGCTCGTGATGAAGCTGGCGTCGCCGTCGTAGACGGCGCGCAGGGTGTGAATCCCGGGGGTGGAGAAGGATGCGAAGCAGGTGGCCACCGCAGAAGCAAGCGACTGTGCACCGCATCCGTTCACGACGGCGCCGGAGTCGTCGAACTCGACGGTACCTGTCGGTGTGCCGGCCCCCGGTGGCAGCGGCGCGACGGTGGCGGTCACGGCCACGGACTCGCCGACCGCCACGGAGGTGGACGACACTCTCAGCGTGGTGGTGGTGGGGGCACTGTTGACGGTCTGGAAGAGAGTCGCGCTGGAGGCGAGGAAGTTGTCGTCACCGGAGTAGAGCGCCTGGAGCGAGAGAGTGCCGGTGGTGGCGAACGTCGCCGTGCACTGCGCCTGCTCGGTGGAGAGGCTGACCGCGCCGCAGCCTGCAAGCGCGGTGCCGTTGGAGGTGAACGTGACCGTGCCTGTCGGGGTGAAGCTCGAGGTCGCGTTCACGGTAGCGGTGAGCGTCAACGGCTGGCCGGCGACCGACGGGTTCACCGAGGAGCTGATGGAGGTGGTGCTGGGTACCGGCGTGCCCTCGACGAGGGTCTGACTCATCGTCTGGGCGTCGGAGACGATGTCCGCGCTACCGACCGACCACAGGTCGCTGGAGGAGACGGCGGCCACCTGCGTGAGGACGTTGTCCTGTGTGGTGGTCGTATCGGGGCTCGACACCGCCTGCCAGCCCGTTCCGTCGTTGTGC
>PLIG01000063.1 GCA_003139255.1 Acidimicrobiaceae bacterium
GAGATCTACGACTACCTGCGGCTGCTATACGCCCGGATCGGCCTTGCGCACTGCCCGGTCTGCGGCCGCCCCCTCGTGCGCCAGACCCCCCAACAGATCGTGGACCGGGTCCTCGACCTCGAAGACGGCACGCGCTTCAGCGTGCTGGCCCCGCTCGTGCGCGGGCGCAAGGGCGAGTACGAGGCCCTCCTCGAGGACCTGGCGAAGCAGGGCTTCGCCCGCGCCCGGGTGGACGGGGAGCCGGTCGAGCTCTCCGAACGAGGGGCGCTCAATCTGGCGCGCTACGAGCAGCACACGATCGAGGTCGTGGTGGACCGCCTCGTGCGCCGCGACACGATCCGTCAGCGTCTGACCGAGTCCATGGAGACCGCCCTGCGGCTCGCCGGGGGGATCGCCGAGGTGGCGCTGTCGCGGCCCGACGGGACAGAGGAGCTCATCACCTTCTCGGAGCACCTGGCATGCACGGCCGACAACCTCTCCTTCGAGGAGCCCGAGCCGCGCAACTTCTCGTTCAACTCGCCTTACGGCGCGTGCGAGGACTGCGACGGTCTCGGCACCCGTTTCGAGGTGGACCCCGAGCTGGTCGTGCCCGACACCTCGAGGAGCATCGCCGAGGGGGCACTGGCGCCCTGGGCGAACGGGCGGAGCCGTTGGTTCGACCGCATGCTCGAGTCCTTGGCAGAGGCCCAGGGCTTCTCGGTCGAGGTGCCCTGGGCGAAGCTGCGCAAGGCCGACAAGAAGGTCGTGCTACACGGCGCCGGCGAGCGTCGGGTGCACCTGCGCTACCGCAACCGCTACGGGCGCCAGCGTTCGTTCACCACTCACTACGAGGGGATCGTGCCCTGGCTGCAACGCCGGCACCGAGAGAGCGACTCCGACCCGATGCGCGAGTGGACCGAGACGTTCATGCGGGAGGTGCCGTGCCCGGCCTGCGGGGGGGCGCGCCTCAAGCCCGAGTCCCTGGCGGTGACGGTGGGAGGGCGGAGCATCCACGAGCTGTGCAGTCTGTCGGTCTCGCGTGCCGCGCAGGTCGTCGGAGCTCTCGAGCTCTCCGAGCGCGAGCACCTCATCGCGGACAGGGTGCTTCGCGAGGTTCAGGCGCGGCTGCGTTTTCTCCTCGACGTCGGCCTCGACTACCTGTCGCTCGCGCGTGCCACCGCCACACTCTCGGGAGGGGAGGCCCAGCGCATCCGCCTGGCCAGCCAGATCGGCTCGGGGCTGGTCGGGGTGCTGTACGTGCTCGATGAGCCCTCGATCGGCCTGCACCAGCGGGACAACCGGCGGCTTTTGGACACCCTCATGCGCCTGCGCGACCTCGGCAACACGGTGATAGTCGTCGAGCACGACGAGGAGACGATCCGCTGCGCCGACCACGTGGTCGACATCGGGCCCGGGGCGGGGGAGCACGGGGGGGAGATCGTCTACAGCGGACCTGTTGCGGGCCTTTTGTCCTCGAAGAAGTCGGTCACCGGGCGGTACCTCACCGGAGAGCTCTCGGTCGAGGTGCCGCAGATGCGCAGGAAGGGTTCCGGGGAGCGCCTCGTGGTGCGTGGCGCGCGCGAGCACAACCTCTGCGACATCGACGTCGCGTTCCCCCTGGGATGTCTGATATCGGTGACCGGGGTGTCGGGCTCGGGCAAGTCGACGCTCGTGAACGACATCCTCCTGCAGTCGATGCAGGCGCAGGTGCACCGGGCCCGCACGACCCCCGGCGCGCACCGTGGCATCGATGGCATGAGGCTCGTAGACAAGGTCGTCGCGATCGACCAGTCTCCGATCGGTCGCACCCCCCGGTCGAACCCTGCTACGTACACGGGGCTGTTCGACCACGTCCGCAAGCTGTTCAGCCAGACGCCCGAGGCGAAGGTGCGCGGCTACCTGCCGGGCCGCTTCTCCTTCAACGTACGCGGCGGGCGCTGCGAGGGCTGCGCGGGCGACGGAACGATCAAGATCGAGATGCACTTCCTGCCCGACGTCTACGTGCCGTGCGAAGTCTGCGGTGCCGCCCGGTACAACCGCGAGACGCTCGAGGTCACCTTCAAGGGCCACAGCATCGCCGACGTCCTGGACATGTCGTGCGAGGAGGCGCTCGGGTTCTTCGCCAACCAGCCGACCATCGCGCGCCACCTCCAGACGCTGGTGGACGTGGGGCTCGGCTACATCCGCCTGGGTCAGCCGGCGCCCACGCTCTCGGGGGGCGAGGCCCAGCGTGTGAAGCTCTCTTCGGAGCTCTCCAGGCGCTCGACCGGCCACACGCTCTACGTGCTCGACGAGCCCACCACGGGTCTGCACTTCGACGATGTTCGAAAGCTCCTCGACGTGCTCTCGCGTCTGGTCGAACAAGGGAACACCGTGATCGTGATCGAGCACAACCTCGACGTCGTGAAGACCGCCGACTGGATCGTCGACCTCGGTCCCGAGGGCGGCGAGAACGGGGGAAGGGTGGTGGCCGAGGGAACGCCCGAGGAGGTGGCGGCCACGTCTTCGAGCTACACGGGCCAGGTGCTCGCGCCGGTGCTCCGCAGAGGTCGACGCGGCGCGCGGCGTGTCCCGGCACCGGCGCGCGACGCGTCCGCACGCGCCTCTCGGGTCACACAGGTGACGGGTGATGGGCCTGTGCGCGGCTCACGTGCGCTGAAGAGCAACGGGACGGCGCGCCGGACCAAAGCCCTCGCGAAGCCGCGGACGCGCTGACGGGGCTCGAGCTTTGCTGGGTTCGAGCCCCGCCATGAGAGCCCTCAGGTGATGGCGAGCATCTGCTCGAGTGCGACTCGAGCAGATGCGGCGGTGTCCGGATCGACCGTGATGCGGTTCACCACAACCCCGTCGGCGAGCGACTCGAGCACCCAGCACAGGTGTGGGGCGTCGATGCGGAACATCGTCGAGCAGGGGCACACGAGCGGGTCGAGGGACACGACTGTCTTGTCCGGGTGCTCGTCGGCGAGTCGCTTGACGAGATGGATCTCGGTGCCTACTGCGATCACCGCGCCGGAGGGCGCCTCTTCGACGTAGCGGATGATGAAGTCGGTCGAGCCCGTGGCGTCGGCGAGATCGACCACCTCGTGAGCGCACTCCGGGTGCACCACGACCGTGCCCTCGGGGCGCTCGGCCCGGAACGCCGCGACGTGCTCGGGGCGAAAGCGCTGGTGTACCGAGCAGTGGCCCCGCCACAGCAGGAACGTCGCCTCTTTCACGTCGAGCTCGCAGAGCCCTCCCAGCTCGAGGCGGGGGTTCCACACCCGCATGTCCTGCTCGGTCCACCCGAGCTGGTAGGCGGTGTTGCGCCCCAGGTGCTGGTCGGGGAAGAAGAGGACCTTGTCCCACAGCGGCTCGCCCACCTTGGGGTCGAGAGCCCACCTGAGCACGGCGCGGGCGTTCGAGGAGGTGCATACCGAACCGCGGTGGCGGCCGACGAAGGCCTTCAGGTCAGCCGAGGAGTTCATGTACGTGACGGGGACGACGCGCTCGGCGTCTGTCACCGTTGCGAGCGACTCCCATGTCTCTTCCACCGCGTCGAGATCGGCCATGTCGGCCATCGAGCACCCGGCGTTCAGGTCGGGCAGGACCACCTGCTGGTGGTCGGCGGTGAGGATGTCGGCGGACTCGGCCATGAACTGGACCCCGCAGAAGATGACGTACTCGGCGTCGTGGTTCTCTGCGGCGATGCGCGCCAGGGCGAAGGAGTCGCCCCGGGCGTCGGCCCAGCGCATCACCTCATCGCGCTGGTAGTGGTGTCCGAGCACGAGGACTCGCGACCCGAGCGCGGCCTTTGCCGCGCCGATTCGCCGGTGAAGCTCCCCGGGCGTCGCGGTGGTGTAGCGCTCAGGGAGCGCACGCTGTATGCGGAGCATCCAAGACCCCCTTCGGGGAAGCTCCGACATATGGCCGGCGGGGACAGCCTGGTCGCCCATCCGCGGGGTTGTCGGCCTCGGAGCGGTTATGTACGCCGGGGTACCAGGCCGGCGCTGAATGCGAGACTAGCTGCTGGACGACACCTGTGAGCCCTGTGGAGACCTCAGACGTCCGGTGCCACGAGGAGGGTCCGCGTTGCGGCACAGTGGGAGCGGTGCGCGAACGGCCTCAACCGAGCGAGATCCCCGACTCCCCGGGCTCCTACCAGTTCCTCGATGCCGAGGGCAGGGTCCTCTACGTGGGCAAGGCCAAGTCGCTTCGCAGCCGGCTGTCGAGCTACTTCGCCGACCCTGCCACCCTCACGGCGAGGACCGCCCAGCTCGTGGCGGCAGCAGAGCGTGTCGAGTGGATGCAGGTGGGCAACGAGGTGGAGGCCATCCTCCTCGAGTACGCGTTGATAAAGCGCCACCGACCGCGTTTCAACATCCGGCTCATGGACGACAAGAGCTACCCCTACCTGGCTGTGACGCTGCTCGACGAGTGGCCTCGCGCCGCCGTGGTGCGCGGCCGACGGCGTCGGGGAATTCGCTACTTCGGCCCATATGCCCACGTGGGGGCGCTTCGCGACACGCTCGATCTGCTGCTTCGCACCTTCGGGGTCCGTTCGTGCTCAAATCGAAAATTCGAGCGCCACCAAAAGCTCGAGAAGCCGTGCCTGCTCTACCACATAGAGCGATGCTCGGGGCCTTGCATCGAAGCGGTGGAGCACGAGGACTACGAGCGGCTGACACAGGACCTCATGGCGTTCTTCGCGGGCGCGACCGACGAAGTGCAGACGAGGCTGCGATCGGAGATGCAAGAGGCGTCCGAGGCCCTCGACTTCGAGCGCGCCGCGCGTCGGCGCGACCAGCTCGCGACGTTGCACATGGCGCTTGAGCGCCAGCAGGTGGTCACCGAAGGCCCGGAGGACCTCGACGTGGTAGGCGTGGAGGACGACCCGCTCGAGGCGGCGGTTTGTGTGTTCCATGTGCGGCGCGGCCGCATAGTGGGTCGCAGGGCATTCGTGGTGGACAAGGTCGAGGAGCTGAGCCGCCCGCAGCTTGTGGGGCGCATCCTCGAGCAGCTCTACGCCGACGCAGAACCCGAGCGGCCCGAGAGCCGCAGGCGGGCGAGGCGCGGCATCGATTCGGAGGGATGGACCTCGGGGGCGGGGGACCCCGCCACGTGGGGAGCCGGAGACCTGGCGGTGAGCGGAGTACCGCGCCTCGTGCTCGTCCCGGAGCTGCCCGAGGACGCCGACGCTTACGGGACCTTCCTCTCGGAGCGCCGTGGCGGGCCGGTCGTGCTGCGTGCGCCAAGGCGCGGCGCCAAGCGCGCCCTCATGCAGACCGTCGCCCGCAACGCCGCGGAAGACCTCGCGCAGCATCGCCTGCGCCGGGCGTCGGACTACGACAGCAGGGCACGGGCGATCGAGTCGCTTCGCGTGGCGCTCGGGATGAGAGAGGCGCCGCTGCGGATCGAGTGCTACGACATGAGCCACCTCCAAGGGACCGACTACGTGGGGTCGATGGTGGTGCTCGAGGACGGCCTTGCACGAAAGAGCGAGTACCGCCACTTTCGTATCCGCGACGTACCGGGCAACGACGATTACGCGGCCATGGAGGAGGTACTCACACGCAGGCTGGGCGCCCTCGTCGAGGAGCGCACGAAGCCACCAGCAAGGACCGCGAGACGTTTCGCCTACCCGCCCCAGCTCCTGCTGCTCGACGGGGGAAAGGGCCAGTTGTCGGTCGGTGTACGGGTCCTCGAGCGGCTGGGCCTCGAGGGTCAGGTCGCCGTAGCCGCGCTGGCCAAGCAGTTCGAGGAGGTCTTCGTCCCCGGTCGTGGCGAGGCCCTGGAGATCCCGAGAGGGTCCGAAGCGCTCTTCCTGCTGCAGCGGGTGCGCGACGAGGCCCACCGATTTGCCATCTCCTACCACCGCCGTCTGCGGGGCAAACATATGAGCGCCACCGCTCTCGAGGGCGTGGCGGGCCTCGGCCCGGCACGAAGGGCGAGGCTTCTTCGCGAGATGAGAAGCGTCCGCGCGCTGCGCCAGGCGTCGTACGAGGACCTGGAATCGCTCGGCTGGTTGCCCGAGCGAGTGGCGGCCGCCGTCTACGAGCACCTGCACCGGGTCCCGGCCCCGCCAGGTCGCTCGGAGAGACGAGGGATCGCGCAGAAGCGAGGATCCGCGCGAGGCACAGAGCCTGTTCTCGGCGACGCGTCGATGCCAGCGCGCGAGATGCTAGGAGCGCTGGCGAGGGAGGATGGGCCCGATGAGTGAGTACTTGCTGGTGACCGGCATGTCCGGAGCAGGCCGTTCGACCGCGGCGGCCGCCTTGGAAGACGCCGGCTGGTACGTGATCGACAACATGCCACCCTCGCTGTTGTCGGAGGTGGCAGAGGTCGTGGGCCGCCCGGGTTCGGGGATCGAGCGGGTGGCGCTGGTCACCGGGCGAGGAGGTGGCGCGCAGATCGACGAGGCGCTTCGGGCCATCGACGCCCTCTCGGCCAGGGACGTGAGGGTGTCGGTGGTGTTCCTCGACGCTCCTGACTACGTGCTGGTGAAGCGCTTCGAGGGGACCCGGCGCCGTCATCCGATCGCGGGCGCGAACGTGGAGGAGGCCATCGCGGACGAGCGCCGCCGGCTCGAGGGCATCCGCGAGAGGGCGGACGTGTTCTTGGACACCGGCCAGCTGAACGTGAACCAGCTGCGACGGCGCGTCCTCGACCTGTTCGGGGACGCCTCGGAGAGCCCCATGCGGACCTCGGTGGTCTCCTTCGGGTACAAGCACGGGGTGCCCCTGGACGCCGACCTGGTCCTCGACAGTCGGTTCCTGCCGAACCCGAATTGGGTCGAGGAGCTTCGTCCGATGACAGGCCTCGACGAGCAGGTCCGCGACTTCGTGCTGGGGCAAAAGGCCACCGGAGAGTTCCTGGGCCGTGTCGACGACCTGCTCGGGATGCTGCTGCCTGCGTACACGGCGGAGGGCAAGTCCTACCTGACCATCGCAGTCGGCTGTACCGGGGGCCACCACCGCTCCGTCGTCCTGGCCGACGAGCTGGCCGGGCGGCTGAAGGAGCACGGGTGCAACGCCTCGGTGCTCCATCGGGACATCGACCGGTGATGAGACCGGCCGCACCGAGGGTGGTGGCCGTCGGAGGAGGCCACGGTCTCGCCGCCACCCTGCGGGCGGTGCGCCGCTACGCCACCGAGATCACCGCGGTGGTCTCGGTGGCCGACGACGGCGGGTCCTCGGGGCGGCTTCGCCGTCAGCTGGGGATCGTGCCCCCAGGTGACATTCGCAAGTGCCTCGTGGCCCTCGCGGAGGATCACAGCCCCCTCGCCGAGGCTTTCGAGCAACGCTTCGAGTCCGAGTCCGCCGAGCTGACAGGTCACGCGCTCGGCAACCTCGTCCTGGCCGGACTCGTGGCCACCACCGGTGACCTCCAGCACGCTCTGGACGAGGCGGGGCGGCTGGTCGGGGCGGTGGGCCGGGTGGTCCCGGCGGCGCGAGAGCCGGTGGTATTGAAGGCGGTCTCGTCGGCGGGTGAGGTCGAAGGTCAGACCGCGGTGGCGGGCACCGTCGAGATCGAGAAGGTCTTGCTCGTGCCGCCGGACCCTCCGGCGTCGCAGGTCGCGCTGGAGGCGCTCGAAGCCGCAGACCAGGTGGTGGTGGGGCCAGGGTCGCTCTTCACGAGTGTTCTCGCTTCGGCGGCC
>PLIG01000174.1:0-1678 GCA_003139255.1 Acidimicrobiaceae bacterium
CCCGTCGTCTATTTACACCGGGAACCGGACGCCACCTCGCCCGTCGGCTTCGAGCCGATCCGTCCTGACGTGCTGTCAAAGTTCGTACTGCACATCGCCAAGGCGGTTGGCGTCGACACCCACCTGCACGTGTTGCACTATTTCTCAGCCACTCAGCTGATGGCAGGGGTCACGACGTATACCGGCAACACGTCGTCAGGTTCCTCTTCGCCTCCGCCGAGTCGTTCCATCGTGACGTGGTGTCGCGTTACGCGATGCAGGCTGCAGGAGATGCGCTTCTCGGGCGCTACGAGAATGCCGCGTTCAACTCTCTCACCGCACACTCAGCTCATCCGTTGGGGTACGCGTAATTGCCATGTGCCTGTTCAGGCGATCCCTCAGTGAGCTTGCGATCACTGACGTCAGCCGAGCAAGCCGTCATTGATCGCGTGTCATTCGCCCCTCAGCGATCGATCTGGTCCCACTCCTCTGACATGATCTGCACCTCGATCAGCGAGGCGACCTCGTCCGCTAACAAGACACAACGGCAAGGCTCCTCGGCCAGGTCCGCCTCGAGCACGAGCGACACCAGGCGGTCCACCACGCGTTGTTGGCCGTTCTCGACGAGCCGGGCGGTGATGGGCGGGAGGTGCAGCACGAGGGCCCGCTCGTCCTCGGCGTGGCGCACGAACGCCTCGAGCAGCGAGGAGGCTGACAGGCTCAGCCGCACATGGTCGCCCTTGTTGGCAATGGACGGCAGCTCGTGCGCCATATCGATGAGATGCGCGTGGGGAGCCGGCCCCTCGTCGAACTCGGGCTCGGGCTCGGGGTCAAAGACGGGCTCGGGGTCAATCGTCATCGTCACGCCCTCCCGGGGGCGATCTTCGCTGGTACCGCCCAGCATCCTCCTCTGCCAGCGCGATGACAAGGGTCTCGGCGTCGAACAACAGGGCTGGGGTCCGAACAGCAGGTCCGGGGCATCCGTGGGCGGGCCCGGGGCCTGGCTCGGCGATACGAGGGGAGGCGAACCGCTCACTCTTCGCATTCACGAAGACCCCGTGGACGCAGTGGAATCGGACAGCACATGCGATAGCCCACCCGGTTCGTGGTCTTGCACCGTGCGAAATCAAAGGCCGAGCGTGGGCCAGGCGACGTTCGCGACTTGGGCCACGGTGGCGATCATCGCTCAGTAAGAAATGGTGACGTTTATCCGACTTCACGGCTGTCTGATTTCCCGGTGCCGGGGAGCCGGGTGCGGCGGCCAGCGCAGCGCTGCTCGCGCAAACAGTCGTGATCTTGCCTATTGGTCCCACCGAGTGAGAGATTGATGGAGGGGTTGGCTCTGGGGGTGGCTGGAGGCAGGCTCAGGAGACCAGTACGAGGACGGGGGGTGCAATGGCCACGGCACCGCGAGTAGCTCCAGCCCTTTGGCGGGCTGCGCAACGCTTTCGCCGGACGGCAACCGCGACACTGCCCGGTCGACGCAAGAGCGAGGTGAGGCCGTGAGCATACAGACGCAACCAACCGACCGACCTACAAGCGCACGCTCGGCGCCCGCTTCCGGGGGGGCAGCGCGGGGGTTCGGGTCGTGGATAGCAAACCGCGAGCTGCCCCACTACCCGAAGCCCGCCGCACGGTACTTCTACCTGGCAGTGGTGGTCGTCGCCTCCATCGTCCTCTGGTACCAGTACTTCGTCCC
>PLIG01000174.1:1749-2840 GCA_003139255.1 Acidimicrobiaceae bacterium
GGCCTGTTCGAAGGGGTCATCCTGGTGGCCACCCCGGCGCTGGTGCGCGACTTCTCACCCCAGCTCGGGCGGGCCATGGCCATGGGGTTCTGGACGCTCGGCCCGGTGGCAGGCCTGCTCGTGGCCACCGAGCTCGCCGCCCACACGCTGGGTGCCACCTCCGGGAACTGGCAGCGCGAGTTCATGATCTCGGGCGTGATCGGCCTCGTCATCTTCGGCGTCGCCCTGCTGTTCTTACGTGAGCTGTCGCCGCAGATCCGCGACCAGCTCATGGTCAGCGAGCACGACCGGGTGCTGGTCGAACTGAAGGCCAAGGGCATCGACGTCAAGTCGGCGCTCGCCAAGCCCTGGCGCCAGATGGCTCGCTTCGACATCGTCAGCTCCGCTGTCGCGGTGATCGTGTTGCTCGTCCTCTTCTACACCGCCTCGGGCATTTTCCCGACCGCCTACTTCGTGACGGTGTTCGACAAGGCAACGCACTGGTCTTCTGTGCCCCAGGCCAACGCTCTTGCCACCTGGATGTGGGGGGCGGACTGCATAGGCCTGGTCCTGTGCGGGATTCTGAGCGACTTGCTGCGGGTGCGCAAGCCCTTCATGATCGCCGGGGCTGTCGGCATGCTGGTCTTCATCCCCGTGCTGATCTCGCACACGGGACATGTGACCTCGGGCTACTACACGGTCGTGTGGATCACCTCGGTCATCTTCTTCTTCCAGGCCATGGCCTACGCGACCTGGATGGCGAGCTTCACCGAGACCGCCGAGGCCCACAACCCGGCGCTCATCGCGACCGGACTGTCCATCTGGGGTGGCCTCAACCGCTTTGTGGTCGTGATCGTCTACATCTTCATACCATTCTTGATCACCTCGGCCGGCACGGCGGCCAACAACGCGTACCGCCCCATGCCACAAGGCAATGTCGTCGCCATTCAGGACATCGTGGCCGGCAAGATGCCCAAGCTCTCGGACGTCAACGCGACGGGTCCTGCTACGCAGATCGCGAACATCTCGCCGCCAGGGGCCATCATCGCGAACACATACCCGCACCTGGTCGCCCTCGTCCAGGCCCACCCGAATGCGTTCGCGCAGGCGGC
>PLIG01000221.1 GCA_003139255.1 Acidimicrobiaceae bacterium
GTGCCCGTTCAGGTTCACGGAGTCGGGCATGGGCACGGTGACAACGTTGGCGTCGATGGCATAGAAAACGGCTTCGGGGTAGTCGGCCAACAGGATCGCAAGCACGGCTTTGGCCACGTCGTCGCCGGCGACCTCGTCCACGGCTGTGTCGCGGTCTACCGGGCGGCTTTTCGTGGTGACGTCTACGTCCCTCATGTAAAGAGGCATCGGTTACTTTGATGGCCGCGTTTAGTGTTTTTGATCTGACCACGCAGAGTCACAAAAATGGGCCCACGTCCTGCCTGTCGGACAATGAGTGGGCCTGCGTCAGGTCCTCAGGAAAGAAACCGCTGTCGAACTCGGCACATCGGGGTCGAAGGCGAGGTTCATACAAGAAAGGCCATTCTCCTTTACGTTGCCTCCCCAGGCGCCGTAGGCTTGCGCCGCCGTTGAGAAACTTGCTCGATGGGGCGGCCTGAGCACAGAGAGTGTGCTGGGAGGTGGGTCGGCGTGGCCAGTGGAGCGTTGGAGCCCGCCGTCACCTCGGGAGGGCGCGAGCCGGCGGCCAACCCGCAGTCGCAGCCACCCGTTGACCTCGATGGAATGCGGAACGAGGAAGAGCCCGGTGGGGGTGAGCTGGCCGGCGGTGAGCGCGACGCGCCTGGCCGGGGAGACGCGCGGGCGGCCGAAACCGATGATGTGAGCTCGAAGCTGGACAAGCTGCTCCAGCGAGACCTCGGAAGCCATCGAACTCTGATTGCAGCGGCCATGGTGCTGGCCTGGGCCGTCATCTCGGCCGTCGTCTTCTTTGACCTCACCCGCGCTCGGTACCAGCCGTCGCCGGCTTCTCGCACCCTGGCGTGGCTGTTCCCGGTGCTGAGCGGAGCAATGGTGGGGGTGATCCTGGTCCTCGGTCACTTCGCCGGGGTGCGTATCCGCGCGGGTCTGAGCGACGCCGACGAGGCCCTGCGCTCCATAGAGCTCGTGACCGATCCCTCCCTGTCCTTGCTGGGTCTCGACGACCTGCTCGAGCAACTGCTCGCGCGCGTGACAGAGGTCGTGCACGGCGACGTGGCGGTCGTCGACCTGGTCTGCGAGGACGAGGCCCAGCTCACCCTGCGGGCGTGGCACGGGCCCGACGACCTCGTGCGGCCCAGCACGAGCATTCCGCTGGGCGTGGGGATCGCCGGGGTCGTCGCCCAGCGTGCCGAGGCCGTCATCGTGAACGACGTGGGCCCCGCGACTTTGGAGGCGCCCTGCCTGGGCGAGCGCGTCGCGTCGTTGGTCGCAGCGCCGCTCCTGGTGGGTGCCAAGGTCGTGGGAGTGGTGATGGTCGGCACACGCGCTCAGCATCGTTTTCGCGACCGGGACCTCCAGTTGCTCCAGTTGGCCGCCGACCGCTCGGCAGCCTCGATCGAGCGGGCCAGGCTGGACGAGGCCGAACGCCGGGGCAGGCTTGGCGTAGAGCACTCCCGGCGCCACGTGGCCTTGCTGGCGAGCGCCGGATTCGTGCTGGCGAAGGCATTGGATGGCTACGACGAGGCGATGGCCGAGCTGGCCGAGGTGGTGGTCCCGGCCTTTGCCGACTGGTTCGCGTTCGACCTGGTGGGTGAAGACGGGGAGCTTCGACGGGTCGCCGATCGCGGGCGAAGCGACCTCGAGGCGCCCATCAACGGGGCGAACGACCATGCCGAGGACGCCCTGTCGGGCGTGCTTACAGACGGTCGCCTCGGTGCGGAGAGCCACCTGGGGCGCGACGAGCTCGTGCGCAACGTGATCTCCACCGGTCGTCCCGAGGTCCTGATGCAGACCAAGCGCGTCGGAGTACCGCACGGCGGCGAACCGGCACCTTTCGGCGAGTACCTCGAAGCTGTCCCGACGTCGGGGATCGAGTCGATGCTCGTCGTGCCGGTCCATGTCCGGGGCCTCTCCTTCGGAGCGCTTACCTTCGCCATAGGCTCCGGACGGCGTGGGTACAGGCGCTCGGACTTCGAGACCGCCAAGGCGGTTGCCGAGCGCGTGGCGATCGCAGTCGAACGGGTCCTGCTGTGGCGCGAGAGCCGTGAGGCGGAGCGGGCCGCGACAAGACGCGCGGCGGAGAACACCCACCTCTACCACGTCGTCCGCCGCAACGAACAGCGCCTGCGAGCGGTGCTTGACTCCTCCCCCCTCGCGATCGCCGAGCTCGACCTCGACGGGTGCGCACGTTGGTGGAACCAGGCTGCGAACACGCTCTTCGAATGGGAGATGCCGGGCGGGGGTCCCTGCCGGATCATTGCTCGTGACGAGGCGTCGGAGGCCGCGCTAGCGCAACTGTGGGAGCGCACGAAGCAGGGAGAGTCGACGCTCGGCGCCGAGGTGGGGGCGCGTCTTGCCGAGGGGGATCTGCTCGACCTGTCGCTTTCCACGGCGCCACTTCGCGAGCATGAGGGCGAGGTGAGCGGGATCCTGACCGTGGTCGAGGACGTGACCGAACGGCGCCGGATGGTGGAGCAGGTGCAACAGGCCGAGCGGCTCGCGGCGATGGCCCGGCTGGCGGGCGCTGTGGCTCACGACTTCAACAACCTGCTCACGGTGATCCTCGGATGCAGCGAGGTTCTGCTTCGTCGCATGGGCGGGGACTCGCTGCAGAGCGGGCCGGGCGCGCAAACAGAGCAAACAGAGCAGAACGCGAAGCGCGGGCGAGACGCAGAGATCGAGGCACAGATAGAGGAGGTGGAGGCCATCCAGCGCGCCGGCAAGCGGGCGGCGGCGCTCACAAGCCAGCTTCTCTCGATCGGCCCTCGCCAGGTGTTCACGCCTGTCGTGGTCGACCCCGACACGGTGCTGGCGGATATGCGCCCGATGTTGCTTCGTGTGCTCGGCACGGACGTGGCGCTCGAGCATGTGCCGGCTCTGGCGCCGGTACACGTGGTAGTGGACCCGGGCGAGCTCGAGCGGGCTGTGCTCAACCTTGTCATCAACGCGTACGACGCCATGCCCGCGGGAGGACGTCTGGTCGTGCGAAGCCAGCTGGCCGCAGAGCACCACCCGACCCATCCTCGCTGGGCGGCGCTCGTGGTGTCGGACACCGGGACGGGAATGGACGCCGACACGGCCGAGCACTGCTTCGAGCCGTTCTTCACGACCAAGGACGTCTCGAGGGGCACTGGGCTCGGGCTGGCAGCGGTGCACGCGATGGTGACTCAGGCCGGCGGGCACATCACACTGGAGACCTCTCCCGGGCAGGGGACCACGTTCACCTTGTGGTTCCCCGCGGTCGATGCGGAGACGACCCACGACGGGGAGGAGGAGCTCGCCGAGCACTTCGGGCACGAGCTGGTCCTGTTGGTGGAGGACGAGGACGAGCTTCGCCGCCTGGTCGCGCGCGAGCTCACTTGGCGCGGGTACCACGTGATGGAAGCCTCCGGGGGCGCCGAGGCCCTCGAGGTCGCGAGCTCGCTCGGCGAGCAGGTCGACCTTTTGGTGACGGACGTGGTGATGCCCGAGATGAGCGGCGTGGAGCTCTCGAGGCGGCTCAGCGAGAGATGGCCGTCGCTGCCGGTGCTGTTCGTATCCGGGCATCTCCAAGGAGGTCGAGCTGTCGGCGAGCACCTGGCCGAGGGCTCAGAGCTGCTGGCCAAGCCGTTCACACCTGACCAGCTGGCGCGCCGAGTGCGCCAGGTCCTCGACCGGACCTCTACGCCAAGTCCTCGCTGAACGGGCCGCTTCGGCGCGACTTCAGCTTGTGTGGGGACGGGGCCGGGATCGCCGCCAGGCGGATTCGCTCAAGGCTCGAAGCGGTATCCGACCCCTCGCACGGTCTGGATCCATCTCGGCCGGTTCGGGTCGGCCTCGATCTTCTTTCGGACGCGCCGGACGTACTCGGTGACCGTGTCCGCGTCCTGCCATTCCGCAGAGGAATCCCAGACCTGGGTGAGGAGCTGTCCGCGAGTGAAGACCTGGCGCGGGGAACGGGCGAGGAACGTGAGCAGGGCGAATTCCTTGGCGGTCGTCCTCACCAGGGTGCCTGACACCCTGACCTCGTGTGCGGAGGGGTCGATTTCGAGCCCCTCGAACTCGAGCGGCGGGGCCGAGGGGCGCTGGGGGCCCGTGGCGCGTCGCAGCACCGTGCCCACCCTGGCCGCGAGCTCGGCAGGGGAGAAGGGCTTCACGACGTAGNNACGTAGTCGTCGGCGCCGAGCTTGAGCCCGAGCACTCGGTCGATCTCCTTTCCCCTGGCGGTTAGGAGGATGACGGGGAGCTCGCTCTTTCGACGCAGGGTGGCGAGGACGTCGAAGCCGTCCTCGCTACCGAGCGTGACGTCGAGGATCACGAGGTCCGGCCGGCCGGCATCGATGGCGGCGGTGGCCTCAGCGCTCGTGGCGGCCTCGTCGGCACGGTAACCCTCGGCTTCGAGCACCCTCACGACGAAGCTTCGGAGGTCGGGGTCGTCATCGACTATGAGGATTCGCCCGCGCTGGCGGGCGTCCGAGCGACTCCGGGTGGGCTCGCGGGCGGCATCGGAGTTCATCTTGACCAAGCGCTTTCTGCCGCATGAGACGCGCTCACGCCTCTTTAGCCTAGTCGGGAGGGGTGAGTGGTCGCCCTGGTCCACCGGCAGCCTGGTAAGAGGGTGTCCTCGGCTGTTCTGGATGAGTCGGTGAGGGGCCTACGCGACCTAGCGAAGAGCGATGGGCAAGGTGACCACCCGCCAAGCCGGGGGAGTTGGGGATTCGTTGATCGATTGTAGGTTGTCCAGTGGCCCCCGTCGGTCAGACTCTACTAATGGCCGAATCGGGTACCTCCATGAGGATTGGCGTCCGTGGAGGACGCCTGCGTGTTTCTGAGAATGCCGAGGTCGTTCCCGGCGAGCCGAGAGTCCTGCTCGTGGGCACGCACGACTGGGCCATCGAGCAGGCGGCAACCGAGCTCGAGGGCGCAGGTTGCCAGGTACTGCGCTGTCACGAGCCGGGGGAGCCGACCTTCCCGTGCAACGCACTGATAGAGGGCCGCACCTGCCCGCTCGACGTCGGTTTCGACGTGGTTGCCACGGTACGGGCCCGAGCCATCAGCGCCCTCACACAGCCGGAGTTCGGGGTGGTGTGCGCTCTGCACGTGGGTGCGCCGCTGGTGGTGGCCGGTGTAGCGTCCGAGCGCCCTTTCGGGCCGTGGACCGCGCTTACCGTGGAGCAGAATGGCGACGTTGTGAGCGCCTGCCGGACGGCCGCGGCCGAGGCACACGCTCCCCGTTCGGCGCCGACAGCCTGAGAGCCAAGAGGAGCAGCTACATGCCGGGCAGTAGCAGAAGGATCGTAGACATCGAGCCCTGGCTCGAAGAGGTGTGGGCTGCGAGGGGAACCGACCTCCTGCTCACGGCGTCCGCCCCGCCGCTCATCAGGGTGGACGGGGAGATNNTCTCCTGGAAGGAGCAGGCTCGCCTGCGTTGCAACGCCTTTCACCAGCGCGATGCAGCGGCGCTGGCCATGCGGATCATCCCCTACGAGATCCCCGGGTTCGATTCTCTGGGGATCCCACCCGTCGTCGAGCAGCTGGTGAACATGCCGATGGGCCTAGTGATCGTGACCGGGCCGACCGGGTCGGGGAAGTCGACGACGTTGGCCGCGATGATCGACTACATCAACCGCCACCGGCGGTGCCACGTCATCACGATCGAGGACCCGATCGAGTACGTCCACGCGAACCACCGATCGGTCGTCAACCAGCGAGAGGTCGGCACCGACACCGAGTCGTTCCACAAGGCGCTTCGCTCGGTGCTTCGCGAGGACCCCGACGTTCTGCTCGTGGGCGAGATGCGCGACCTCGAGAGCATCGGCGCAGCGATCACCTTCGCCGANNTCGTGTTCGCGACCTTGCACACGAACGACAGCGCCCAGGCGCTCGACCGCATCGTGGACGTGTTCCCCTCCGACCGTCGCGAGCAGATCGAGGTGCAGCTGGCCTCGACCCTCGAGGGCGTCGTCTACCAGCGCCTGCTCCCCAGGATAGGCGGCGGCATGACCGCCGCCTACGAGGTGCTCATTGCGAACCATG
>PLIG01000208.1 GCA_003139255.1 Acidimicrobiaceae bacterium
GTCGCTCGGAACCTGGCCGGTGATCTCGGAGAGCACAGTCAGCGGTTCAACTTCTTGATCCGCGACCGAGACACGAAGTTCACCGCCAGCTTTGACGAGGTGTTCTTCTCCGAGAGCATGAGGATCATCCAAACCCCGGTCCGAGCTCCGCGGGCGAATGCATACGCCGAGCGCTGGGTGCGGACAGTACGAAGGGAGTGTCTTGACCGTCTCCTGTTGGTCGGCCGACGGCATGCAGAGCGTGTCCTTCTCGAGTACGTGTGTCACTACAATAACCAGCGCCCGCATCGGGGCATCGATCTTGCAGTGCCCTTCGCCACGCACTCCTCGGACGCCCGTGCTCTCCCCACCCAGGTCGAACGCCGGGACGTCCTTGGAGGTCTGATCCACGAGTATCACCAAGCGGCTGCGTANNCCGACGTTTTGGTGCCCTTCACGATCCGCTACAGGATCCTCCACGTCGCTGCCGCGCTCGTGCACCGCCAGCGTGGTCTCGTCCTACGCCTCGACGAGACCTGGCCATGGGCCACCGACCTCGTCACCGCGTTCGCCCGTCTGCGCGCAGCGTTTCCATAGAAGAGCGTGGTCCTGGCGCTCGACCCGAAAGCGAAGATCGCAGAGCACGACAAACAACAGGGGCAAGGCGCTCTGGTAACGCACGCCCTCGAACGTGTCATCGGCGGCCTGAAGTGTTCAGAGCAAGAAGCTTGCGATCAACACCTCGGGCTCTGCCGGCACGAATGGTCGAGGCTAGTGTCTCGTTCGTGAGCACTAGGAACCTTGATCGCCTCTTCAACCCCACACACGTGGCCATTGTCGGTGCAGGCGGCCACCGCATGCAGCTCGGCCATATAGTCTTGCGCAACCTGGTCGACGCCGGCTTCGACGGTGTCGTTTATCCGATCAACCCGAGCCGCGAGTCCATCGGCGGGATCCAGGCCTATGCGAGCGTCGCCGACACGCCAGCCAAACCCGAACTCGCGATCGTCTGTACACCTGCCGCCGTCGCGCCGGAAATGGTGCGGGAGTGCGGCGAGAGGGGCGTCGCGGCAATCGCCGTGTTGTCGGCCGGGTTCCGCGAGGTCGGTGCTGAGGGACGCGAACTCGAAGGTCGCGTAGGCGAGGAACTCAAGCGCTACGAGGGCATGCGGTTGCTGGGGCCGAACTGCCTCGGAATAATTGTGCCACGGCACGGGCTCAACGCCAGCTTCGCCGGGGCGGCGCCGATTGACGGTCATGTCGCGTTCGTCTCGCAATCGGGCGCGCTCGCGACGGCGGTCATTGACTGGGCGCTAGCCGGGCAGATCGGCTTCTCGCAGGTCGTCTCACTCGGGAACATGTTGGACGTCGATCTCGGCGACGTGATCGACTACCTCGGCCAGGACGCGCATACGCGCTCGATAATCGTCTACATCGAGACGGTCACCGAGCCGCGCAAGTTCATGTCGGCGGCGCGCGCGTTTGCCCGTAGCAAGCCGATCATCGTCTACAAGGCGGGGCGTTTCGCCGCGTCGGCCAAGGCGGCCGCCTCCCACACTGGCGCGATGGTCGGCGAGGACGCCGTCTACGACGCTGCCTTCCGCCGCGCGGGGCTGGTGCGTGTTGAACGGATCGAAGACATTTTCGCGACTGCTGAACTGCTCGCGCGCGAGCACCCCGTTCACCGCGCCCGCCTGGCCATAGTCACGAACGCGGGTGGTCCCGGCGTGATAGCTGCCGACGCCCTGCTCGCGCGCGGTGGAGAGCTCGCCGAGCTCCAGCCGCAGACCCTGGAGGCGCTCGATGCCGCCCTACCGGCGGCATGGCCACGCTCCAACCCGATCGACGTGCTAGGCGACGCGCCGGCGCAGCTGTTCGAGGCCGCGGTCAAAGCCGCACTGGCTGACAAAGGCGTCGATGCCGTGCTCGTCGTCCTGACACCTCAGGCGATGACCGACCCCGCTGGCACCGCCGACGCCGTGGTGGCCGCACGGCACGGCTCGCACAAGCCGGTGCTGGCCGCCTGGATGGGCGGGCGCTTGGTGCGCGAGGGGCTCGAGCGTCTGAGTGCCGGCGGTGTCGCTACCTACGCCTATCCCGAGCAGGCGATCGGCGCGTTCATGGACCTGGTCTCCTACGCCCGTAACCTCGAGACGCTGCACGAGACGCCGCGGACGATCCCGGTCAACTTCAGCCTCGACCTCACGCGCACGAAGCAGCTGATGGGAGCGGTGCTCGCCGAGGGGCACGGCGTCCTGTCCGAGACCTCGTCCAAGATGCTGCTTGATGCCTACGAGATCCCTGTCACGAAGCCGCTGCCGGCCCTCACAGCCGATGACGCCGTGGCTGCCGCAAAGCAGATCGGCTACCCGGTGGTACTCAAGGTGAGCTCACCGGAGGTCACGCACAAGACCGACGTCGGCGGTGTCGAGCTGGCGCTCGGTAGTGCCGGGGAGGTTCGGGCGGCCTACGACCGCATCGTGGAGTCGTTGCGCGAGCAGCGCCCGCAGGCCCAGCTGAACGGCGTGACCGTCCAGCCGATGGCGCGGACCTCCGGCTACGAACTCGTGCTGGGAGCGCGCAAGGACCCGACCTTCGGTGCGGTGATCCTGCTCGGCGCCGGTGGCGTCGCCGCCGAGGTGCTGCACGACGAGGCGCTCGACCTCCCACCGCTGAACGAGCGGCTCGCGCTCACCATGATCCAGTCACTGCGGATCTGGCCGCTCCTCGCCGGCCACCGAGGACACCCCGGGGTCGACCTCGACGCGCTGCTCGAGGTCGTGATGCGCTTCTCGTACCTCGTCGCCGACCACCCCGAGATCAGCGAGATCGAGATCAACCCTCTACTCGCAGGGGTTGACGGCGCCGTTGCGCTCGACGCCAGGGCGGTCATCGACCAGTCGCTGGTGGGCCATCCGTCGCCGCCCTTCTCACATCTGGCGATTCGACCCTACCCGGAACAGTACACACACGAGGCCACCACGACCGGTGGCCTGCACGTGACACTGCGCCCGATCAAGCCCGAGGACGAGCCGCTCTGGCACGAGATGCTCGACGCCTGCTCGCTCGAGACGATCGGGATGCGCTTCCGCGGAATGGTCAAGTACACGCATGAGATGGCTACGCGCTTTTGCTTCATCGACTACGACCGCGAGCTCGCGATCGTCCCCGAGCTCGAAGCGGAAGACGGCACGCGCAAGCTACTCGGCGTCGGCCGGCTCGTCGTCGACACCGATCGCCAGAGCGCAGAGTACGCGCTGCTCGTCGCCGATCCCTGGCAGAGACACGGCCTCGGGGACCTGTTGACCGACTACTGCCTCGAGGTCGCGCGCTCGTGGGACATAGACAGGGTGTACGCGGAGACGACATCCGACAACGCCAACATGATCGGCGTCATGAAGAAGCACGGCTTCACGCTGACGCACCGGGCCGAGGAGGGGATCGTTGTCGGCGAGCGCCGCCCCTGAGCAGTCTGTCCCTGCCAGCCTGGCGGGTGCCAAAGAACCATTCCGTCATGCAGCACGGCTGCACTCGTGTAGCAAGCCTGGTGAGTAGCCAGGGGGACTCGCACCCCCCGGCTCTCTCAGAACCGGACGTGAACGTCTCCGCTCATCCGGCTCCCACTGCCCAGCCGTCAGGGCGCACACCCCGTACTGCCCGAATATTC